>JBKJPW010000203.1:0-33748 GCA_046594225.1 Bacteroidia bacterium | reverse complement strand
GCTCAGCAAAGCAAATTAGCAAAACAAGCGGCTGATTTAGCCTTATTATCTCAAGGTTTATTAAAGGGTGAAGAGTTAACTAAGTTTGTGAAACGTAGTGTGGAAATGATTAACTAGTTTTGACGAGTTTGATAAGTTTATAGAACGCAGATGACACTGATTGTTAAGATTAAATATGATTTATTATCTTGCAATTATGAATTTATTATAGAACGTAGATGACGCAGATAGATATGATTAGTTATGATTTTAAACAATAATAACTAATCATTATCATCATAAAAAAGCGATATCAGCGTTCCATTCTTTTAACAATTACATAATAGAACGCAGATAACACAGATGAATAGGATTAGTTATAATTTAAAACAACTAAACAAAAAATCATTTTTTATCTTAGCCATCATAAAAATCAGCGTTCCATTTTTTTAACCAATACTATTGAAAAATAATTATCTTTAATAAAAAAATAACATGGAAAATCAAAACCCTGAAAACCAATTAAACATCGAACTTTCTGAAGAAATTGCAGAAGGAATATATTCTAACCTTGCTATTATTACACACTCTCCAACAGAGTTTGTGGTTGATTTTATTAAGGTAATGCCAGGTGTACCAAAAGCAAAAGTAAAATCTCGTATTGTATTAACGCCACAACACGCTAAGCGTTTAATGAAAGCATTAGCCGATAATGTGACTCGTTTTGAGCAAATGCATGGTAAAATTAAAGATAGTGAAATGAATGCATTACCACTAAATTTTGGTGGGCCAACAGCGCAGGCTTAATTCTAAACTATTTAGTTAAAAAGCCCTGAAATGTTAAATGTTTCAGGGCTTTTACATTTATTAACATTTGGCATATTTATTGAACCCAATAAGCTGGATTTATTGTATATTTGATTGACGTTACAAAATAAATTATCATGAAAAAACTATTTACAATTTTATTTTTTGCCCTATTAGGTGTAAATTATATAAACGCAGCTACGTTTGTTTCCAAAGCTTCTGGTGGTTGGAGCGCTGGATTAACAACTTGGACGATAACAGCAGGAACAGATACTGATGGAATTCCTGATTTAGGCGATGACGTGACAATCAGTGCGGCTCATACTGTTTCGTTAACAACTCTTCAAAATGAGTTTAGAACATTGACCATTGCAGCTACTGCAACATTAAACGTTAATTCACAGGCTCTTAACGCTTATGGTAACTTTACCAATAATGGTAAAATTACAGGCAACTTTTACTATTTTAGAGTATTTGCTACATGCACCCTTACTAGCTCCACTCCAATTACAAATTCAGGAGTTTGGTGGGTTTACGCTAACTTGAATATTCCTGCGGGAACTGTTATTAATAAGAGTGGATTAATAAACCTTCGTAATACAGCGGTTGTAAATAATCTAGGCTCGGTTACACTAAATTCCTCCACATTAGCTTTTAGTAATGGCACCCCATCATGGGTTAACGGAACAAATTCTTTTTTAAGTGTGTCCGCTGCCTTTTCGGGAACAGTCATTCTTAATGCAAGCGCAACTGGCAACACGGTAGTTTGTACTACTGGCGCTTCAAAAGTTCCAGGGGCAACCTATTATAATTTAACACTAACAAGTGCTTCTTCTGCTACAAAAACAGCAACTGGAAATATAATAGTTTTAAATACCTTTTCTACAACAACTGGCACTAATAATACATTTAGCCTGGGTAATTTTAATCTTACTGTTGGCGGCAATTGGGTAAATTCAGCAAACAGAACAATACTCAATCAAGGAACAGTTACTTTTAATACATCAACTTCACAAACTATTTCAAGAACTTCTGGTAATGAGATCTTTACTAATTTAGTAATTGGGGGCACTGGAACTACTTTATTGACAAGACCTATTACAGCTAATAGTAACTTGACCGTTAATAGTGGAACACTTGATGTATCCGCAAGTAATTTTTCGGTAAATGTTTTAGGGAATTTAGTTAATAATGCAACCATCAATGTTAGACAGGGTTTATTTAACTTTGCTGGCACTACTGCTCAAACTATATCGGGAACTACCAATACGAATTTTTATAACGTTACATCTTCCAATGCTGCTGGCGTTTCAGTTACTTCTAACCAAACAGTAACTAACCTATTAACTGTAAACTCTGGAGCCTTTGGAACTTCAGGAGCCGGTGTGATTACAATACCTGCTACCGGAGCAACAACTTATGGTAAAATTTCAACTGTTGGAGCTTCAGGTTCATTAACTGGAACAGGATGGGATTTAAAAAGTTATATAGATGGCCCAGCTCCAAAGGGTTGGCAATGGCTAACGAGTCCAATTAATGGAAACACATTAGCTGATTGGGATAACGATCAGCGTTTTTATATGAGTGGTGTGGGTGGAAATGATGGAATGGCTGGTACTTTTAAATCAGTTAGAACATATAATGAAGTAACTGGAGCTTACGTAAATGTAACTAGTACCGCAACTTCATTAACAGCAGGAAAAGGTTTTATGTTATGGATGGCAGATAATAATACAACAGGATTAACATCTCCTTTAATTTATAATAGTGCTGGAACACCCAATTTTGGTAATATTTCATTCCCGGTTACTTCTGGTGGTGGTGGTGGTGGATATAATTTAGTTGGTAATCCATACGCTTGTCCAATTACCTACGCAACAGTTGTAGCAGCTTCTGGGAATTTATTTTCTTCGTTTATAATATTATTAGAGGATAATACCTACTCTACTGATCCAAATGGCGGAGTAATTGCTCCTAATCAAGGATTTATGTGTGCCGCAAATTCATCTGGAAACATTGTGTTTACTGAAGCTTGTAAAAACATAGTAACAAATCCAAATATTTTAAGGAGTTCTCAAAAAGAAAACGAAGTTACATTTACTGTTTACAATAATATTAATGGAATTGGAGGAAGAACCAATATTCAGTTTTTAGATGATGGATCGGATGATTTCGTCAATGGAACAGATTTGACTTTCTTAAGTTCACCTTGTGAAGAAGCTGATAATATATATACTAAAAGCACTGATGATAAGGCATTATTAAGAAATATTTTAGCAAATGACGGGAATGATAAATCGGTTCCTCTAACAGTAACCTCAGGAGTTTATGGCATTCACCACATTTCTGCTAAAGGTTTAACAAACTTAAAATCATACAAATTTGCCTGGTTAGAAAATATAGAAACAGGAGAAAAATTTGATTTATTGAAAGGTGAAGATTATCAATTTGATGCAAAAGAAGTTGGTAAAAACTATGAGTTCATTGCTCATTTCTCAAATAAGGAAGAGGTTTCTTCACAAAGAGAAACGGTTGCTTCAAATGTATTAAATGAAAACACTAGCGTGTATAATACTCAATCTAATGTTATTGTAAAATTTGATATGGCTGAATCAACACCAGTAAAAATATCTGTTTATAGCTTAACAGGGCAGCAGGTTATAGAACCAATGAATTTAAATGTCACAAATGATCGCATTGCTCTACCTCTTCAAAAAGAGAACTCTTTATACTTATTGATTATTCAATCTAAAGATCAGCAAATTACAAGAAAAATCATTTATTAGTATATATATACCTCATAAAACAAAAAGGTTTACAGCGATGTAAACCTTTTTGTTTTAAATAATTTAAAGAATAGTATTATACTTTACTCATAAATTAAAATCAATACTCTAAAGGATTTAATTCCTGATGATTTTTATATGATACAGAGTTAAAATAATATAGAATAACAAAGAAAGGGAAACCGTTCAAAAAATAATGTCCCTGACGAAATAAATTCAATAAAATCATGATTAAAATACCATTACTAACTAACCAATGGTATGTAAGATAGTTTAAATCTCTTTTAACGTAGCATTTAATCATAATAATTAAAAATATACCTACTCCAAATAATCCTGTTTCTGAAACTAATCTTAAAAACATAGAATTTGCATCGGCCGAATTCAAATTAAATCCCCATTGTTTAATGTCTTTGGCTATTGAATATTTATCAAAAGCCGTTGAATGGGAACCTACTCCTGTTCCAAATAAAAAATTAGTCTTAAAATTTTCAAAAGCAACAATATAATTATTATACAAAATGAAAGATGAGCCATGGGTAACTCCTAATTCAAATTTTTCACCACCAAAAAACAAACCAAAAGTACTGTCAAGTCTATCTTTAAATTCACTAACATTATTATATAAAAAAGTGAATCCATAAAAAACTAATGGAATTAAAACAATAATATATCGAACTAGTCCAAAACTAATTGCCAAAAATATAAAAGATAAAAAAATACCAATTTGTCCTAAACCTGAGAATGAAAGGCCATATACAATTATCACAACAATACTTTGGAAACGAGTCAATCCATATGTTTGTCGCCGAATAACGTTATAGAGTGCGACAAAAAAAGCCGCTGAAAGAACGGCTCCAAGATGTGTTGGTTCTGCAAATATTGAGTTTATTCGAATACCAAAATTGCCCCCCGTAATAAAGCCCCACTTATTTAAAAGCCAATGAAAATTATACCCGGGTTTAAAGTTTAATTTAAAAGAAATAAATTGAAAAATTCCAATAACAGCTGCAATATAGGAACCTTTCAAATACCATTTAAATAATTGATCAATATCATACTCAAGTTCTAAAATGACATAATAATAAAAAAAATAAGATAAAAAGAGCCCCACATATACTTTAAAAAATTGAGCGTAAGTATTATTTCCAAAAAAGGCATATGTAATTCCAGTTATGAATAGAATTAAAAAAATAAAAAACATATTCTTATTAAATCCAAATCGTATGATAAAATTTGGAAGTAAGAATATGTATATAATGTACCCAATATAAAATTCAAAAGGCTCTTGAAAAAAAACAAATGAGTTAATAAATATAGATAAATAGACTGCTAAAACAATCCAGAAATTTTTTCTATCTCTTTCTATATAAGGAACCTGCTCAATCATTTAAAATAAATAAAAAAAACTATCATATAATTTGTCGTAAATTAGTCATTTTATTGGTATTGTTAAACAATAAGATAAAATGATATTTTTGTATTCACTAACCATTTATTATATCCTAAATTAATGACAAAAACTGAAAATAGAATTTATTTTTCAGGAATTAATAGTCTTCGGTTTATGGCCGCGTTGGCCGTTATAATTACACATATTGAACTGTTAAAGGGAACATTTGGATTTGAAAGTTATTGGAAAAATCCAATTATTTTTAATTTAGGAGGAATGGGGGTGTATTTTTTCTTTGTTTTAAGTGGTTTTTTAATAACCTATTTACTATTAGTAGAAAAAGAAGAATATGGAAAAATAGCTATTAAACAGTTTTATTTACGAAGGATATTAAGGATATGGCCTTTATATTATCTAATTTTGCTACTTGGTTTTTTTGTTTTACCTCAATTTGAGGTATTTCATATTTCATATTTGCAAAACAGTTTTTATGAAAACTTCAATGCTAATATAATATTATATATTTTTATTTTACCTAATCTAGCTTTTTCTCTATTTACAGCTGTTCCAAATATTGGTCAGGTATGGTCAATTGGCGTTGAAGAACAATTTTATATTATTTGGCCATGGATTGTAGAAAAAAGTAAAAATATATTGAAAACCTTAGTCTTAATAATTGTTTGTTTAATAATATTAAAAATAGTTGTCTTAATTTTTGGGGAGTTTTATTCGACAGCAGGTTGGTATAAAGCTCTTAGATTGTTTGTAGCTATGTCAAAATTTGAATGTATGGCTATTGGAGGAATTGGAGCCTATATGTTATTTACCAGAAATAATATTTTAAAAATAATTTATAATAAATATCTAATGATTACTGCCATTATTTCTCTCCCATTATTAATATACATTACTCCCGCCTATTTACAAGATGGTATTCATGTTGTTTATTCGTTTTCGTTTTTAATAATTATACTAAATGTATCGAAAGGAGGGGAAAAATCATTTTTAGAAAATAGTACATTTAATTACTTAGGGAAAATATCTTACGGAATTTACATGTACCACTTTATGGTTGTTCCTTTAGTTCTAAACATTTTCAAAAAGCATATTGCTTTAAAATCTGAATTCCTACTAAATTTTGGAATATATAGTTTAACAATTTTAATAACAATTGCGCTTTCAAGTATATCCTATCGCTATTTTGAAAAGCCATTTATTAATTTAAAATCCAAGTTTTCTCCCGTTAAATCTGGCGATTAATTTCATGATTAGTTTCTTTTTTTTGAAAATAGATATTTAAATTTTTAAAAAACAGCTTATTCATAAAACTATAATTTGGAATTGAATTATAATTTCTTGAATTATAAAATAACATTACATCTATAGGATCAATTGAAGATGCTGCATCTTCATCACAATATAAATATAAAGTATAATTAGGATTGAGTTTTTTGTATTTTAAATTAATTGATTTAGACTTGGAGAAACATAAAATTCTTCCAAAACGATGTAAAACAATAACTGGAAATCTGAATAATTTAAATTCAGTAATTTTAGCTGCAAAATAAATAATTTTTTCCTTTAACCTTAATTCACTAAATTTTTTAATGCCTACGATTCCATATTTTTGCCACCATCTGCAATTCCATGCATCAGAATGAACAACATAACCTCCAGGTTTCAATACTCTATCTATTTCAAGTAACACATCTTCTGGTTTCAAGGGGTGCTCTAAAAATGTATGTGTAAAAATTACATCTACGCTATTGTCTTTAAAAGGCAATTTACAAGCATCTGCTGCAATTCCATACCTGTCATACATTTCTACATATGCTTTAATACTCGAATACGAAATGTCTAAAGGTAAATAATTTTTAAAAAAATGGTTTGGATAGCCACTTCTATGCTGATATCTACTACCACCTAACTCTACTACAACTGCATTTTCATCAACGTGTTTTTTTAAAAAAGACATTAATTCGTTCATCTCTTTTGGAACCTTTTTAAAATCAGGTATTTCTTCTTGTTGCTTTCCCTCGCCTTTAGAAAATTGATTTTGATAAAAATTAGCTGAATCTGAATTTTCCGAATAATTATACAACTTTAAATTTGGTTCTAAAGTCGTTTTGTCTATTAAAATATTATCAATAAAATTATTTTCCATCTATATACTATGATATTAAAATATTATATGTTGCTTTATAATTACTTTTGCTAAATAGCTCGAGGCCTTTATTCCTAATTTTAATTTTCTCTAATTCATCAACTTTAGATAAACTCAAAAGATTAAATGTTGTATTATATCCAAGCATAACTTCATCATCAATTAATTTGGAATAGTCGCCTAAATTATGAGAAATAATTATTTTTAAACCACATGCCATATATTCTGCAAATTTAACAGGAGATGCAACTTTATTTGTAATCGTTTCTTCTCTAATTAATAGTCCATAATCTGCTGCTATTAAATATTGCGGCACATCATTTTGTGAAACTTTTTTACAAAATATTTGTGATTCAAACTTATTTTTTAACTGTTTAATGTTTTCATCTAATTCTGATAAAAATACGACTTTGAACTTTTTGCTAGAATTTAACAGAGGAGTAATAAAGGCATTTAATAAGTCAAATGACTGCCAACCAGCAATTGAACCAGAATAAACAAATACAACATCGTCATTATTAATTTTCATTGAGCTTCTTATACTAACAATATTTTCATTTGAAATAATTACTGCTTCATAAATTTTATTTAATGTACATGGTATCACCACATGTTTATCAGAATTGTATTCAAATTTTTCTTTCCAATAATTTATAAGTTGATTAGAAACTGCAATTCTATAATCTGAATTTGAAACCGCTTCTTTTTCCAAAAAGAAAATTTCATCCAACATACTTTGATTAGAAATTACTTCATATTCTTTCCATTCAGCCGTTATTGCTCCTCTTCCATCATAAATAACTTTAAGAATTTTATTCTTCTTTTTTAAACTTAAAGCTAATTGAGTTGCCAAAACACTTCTGCCAATAATAATATTTGGTTTTTTAACAAATACCATCCAGCTTAATAAAAAAGCATTGTATCTCCATCTATGAACACCAGGAAACATAGGTAAAATAATAGCTTCTGGCAACTCTTGTTTGATTTTTTTCTTATTAACAAAAAAATTCCTAAGGGAAATAAAAGAAACTAATTTTACGTTTACTTTAAATTCAGTATTTAAGTATTTAACAACATCAATAACTTGAGAAGAGAAGATGCCTGAAGGAGTATCATTATATGTTAAATAAAATATCACTAATCTTTTGCTAAAATTTCTAAAACTCTATTAGTTGAGTTTCCGTCCCAATTAAAAGGAATATTACCTGATTTATAGGAACCATTTTCAATTTCGTTAATTAAATTAAATATAGTAATTAAATCAAATGGAACTAATGTGTTGGTGCCTTCCGAAACAGTAACAGGTCTTTCTGTATTAGGTCTTAAAGTTAAACATGGTACTTTAAGAAAGGTTGATTCTTCTTGAATTCCGCCACTATCAGTTAAAATAAATTTACTGTATTTAATCAATTTTTGAAAAGCAAAATAATCTAATGGATCTGTTAATTTTAAATTATGATTATTTACAATTCTATCTTTCAACTTAAATTCGTCTAGTTTTTTTAAGGTGCGTGGATGCATTGGAAAAACAATGGCATATTTTAAAGTAACTTCATCTATTAAATTCACTAATTTTTCTAAGCCTTCTTGTGTGTCAACTGTTGCAGGTCTATGCATAGTCATTAATACAAAATTTTTCTCATCTAATTTTAGTTGATCTAAAATATTGGAGGATTCAATTTCTGAACTAAATGCCACAAGCGAATCAATCATGGTATTTCCAACAAAATGTATGCTTTTCTCTGATTTCCCCTCACTTATTAAATGTTTTAACCCACTCGGTTCAGTAACAAAAAAATATTCGGATAACTCGTCTGTTAGAATTCTATTAAATTCTTCGGGCATGGTTTTGTCAAAACTTCTCAAACCACTTTCTAAATGAGCTATTTTAATTCCCATCTTATTTGCTGTTATTGCAGCTGCTAGTGTAGAATTTACATCACCAACTACAATCATTAAATCTGGTTTGTAAGTATTATTTATAAGCGCTTCTAGCTTAATCATAATTTCTGAAATTTGAGTATTAGCAGATGCTTGAGCAATATTCAAAAAATAATCAGGAATTAAATTAAATTGTCTAAAAAAAACATCCGCCATTTTATCGTCATAATGTTGGCCCGTATGAACAATTTTTAGATCGAGGTTAGGAAACAACAGTGATTGCTTTTTGAATTGTGTTACTTTAATAAAATTTGGGCGTGTGCCTATAACTATTAAAATGTTTTTTTTCATTTGAAGTGTAAAGTAAGTTCTGATGTAATTGAAGGAAAAGAGTAATTATGAATTGGGAATTGTTGTAGTTTAAATCTCTGTGGGTTTATATCTAATAAAGACTCCATGCCATCGTTTAAATTACTCGGGCTAATCCATAGTCCCAAATTATTATCTAATATAAAATTTGAAAGTTTACCAGGGTTTGCAATTAAAATAATTGGTGTTTGTGAATAAATAATTTCATATATTTTAGTGGTTATAAAATCCTTAGCATAATCTGGTTGAATAATTAGAATGTAATCGTATGTATTTATGTTTTTAAATAATTTTTCAGGTAATACCGAATCATAATAATTAATTAATTTATGCTTCAACTTCACTGAATCTGGCAACTGTTTAGATGGACTTAAAGTTGAGTAAATATCTAAAGTTATTTTTCCATTCATGTTATTCAATAAAATTTCAATACTATCAAAAACACTGTTTAAGTTTTCATAAATAGATCCATAAAACATTAATCTAATTTTATCAGATTTTATTTTTGGTTCAATACTTATTTCATCTTCGTCAAAGCCATGAGAAAGTAAATGTACTTTGTCAGTATATTTTGCGTAAGTTACATCCAGATGATTTTTCATTTCAATAGAAGGAACTAAAATACGGTCTGAATTTTCGATAACATATTTTTCCATTTGTTTCTCAAAAATCAATCTCGAATTATTTAAATTACCAAAACCATAAGCCGTTCCCCAGGTCCAAGGATCTCTGAAGTCTACAAGTATATTTAAATCGTTTATTTCTTTTTTTAATTCTAAAGTATGGTAAGCAGAACTGAATGGCGCACAACTCACAATAACGTTTTTAATATTATTGCTTTCAATAATTTTTTTTGAAAGGTTATGTATTTCCTTTTTACAAAACACACCTCTATCATAGGGTGTTCCTTTTGTGAAAAGGTTAACCATAATAAGAGAAAGTCTGTATTTAATTTTTTCAGCTAATGATTTCGGTGTTATTAAAAGTGACTTAGGATACCTACTGTTAACTTCATATCTTATAATTTGATTATTAAACTCTATATCATTTAACCATAAAGATGTTGAGTCAAATGGGTTCTTAGCATGAATAACATGAACTATATAATCATTTTTAGTTAAATATTTTGCAAACTTAGCCCAACGCCTTCCGCCTATACCGGGATAGGGTGGAAATGTATAAGAAATTAATAAAATATGCTTATTCACTTTTAATTTTGTGTAAGAATCTCTTCATTCAATCTTTCGTAATAGTATTCAGAGCTAACAAGTGGCGAATTTGAGTCTTGAGTCATTAATATATCAAGTGGATTTTGCCCAATCATTACTTCCTTTGCAATTCCAGATGACAAAATTTCATTTACATAATCTTCATATCCATTAACTTTAAAAACATAATTTTTGACATTATAACGAATGGCATCGTATAAAGTTGTGGAAAATATAGAAATGTGAGCTTTAGTTTTTTCAAATAATAAAGGCAATGGATACTGAATAATTTTAACCACGTTAGAATTAAGAAAAGCTTTCTTGTAAATATTTTCATCTTCTGAGGGATGGGGCTTTAATAGAATAATAACATTACGACCTGTTTTTTCAATATCATTAGCCAGCTGTTTTGTGTAATTAATAAAATGCTCATGTAAAAATGTTTGAGTTGTAATTAAAATAACTTCTCTCGAACCAAGCATAATATTTAACTCATTAACCTCTTTGTTGTAGTTTTTAAAATTATTATAATGATAATAGCCAATAACGTCTATTTGATTTGAAGAATATTCTGCGCCTTTTAGTAATACTTCCTTCCAATGTTTACCGTAAACTAGTATTTTATCTGCAAATAAAGCTCTATTTTTAATTAGCAATATTTTTTCAGGAAAAACATAAAAAATATCTTGAGGAGCTATTAAACCATGTTGAAGTTCAATGCACTTGATGCCATGCTTTTTTAAGGCGTATATCTGTCCTTCTTTATGATAATGACAAACAAAATAGCAAGTTTTAATATCAGTGAACGTATTTAAAAAACGGTTCCAAACTTTATATAAATTAAAAAAACGATGAATGGAAAATTGAATGTTAGCTAACTCTTTTTTAGAAAAAATTCTAGCTTTTTTAATTTTTATATAAGTGCCTATTAATTCTGATCTAAGTTTTTTTTCCTCTGGTAACAACGAATCATAAATAAACATATCAGTGAGTATATTTAAATCAAAATCATGATCCAGTTTTTCGTTCGCTAACTTATCAGCAACAATCACCACATTTTCTCTACCTAAAGATTTTACGATATTGTCGAAATATATAGATCTAGGCAAATTATCAGCCCCATTAATAATTCTTCCTACATCCGAAACTAAATATTTTCGATTAGTGTAAGTACTAATGTTTGAAGTGAAACTATTTATATAGCGGTCTTTTCTATATTGAATAGTTTTTATTTTTATAAATAAATTATATATATATAAAGGGAAAAATAAATAAGGCCTCACCTGTCCTCTGCCAACATAATTAACTTTTAATCCATCTAAAACTACTTTTAACAAATTAATGTCTCCGCAATCAAACAATGTGAAATCGTTAACCCTAGAGTAAAAATTTTTTTTAAAATCTGTAAATGAATTCAACTTGTATTTTTAAAGTTTCAGAACGCCTGCTGCTATTAATGGATTGATATGTACCTCTAAGTCAAAAACAGAAATATTTTTTAATTCAGCTATATCAATTAAACTATTTTCTCCATCAGCATAAGTTAATAAGTGCATTCTATTATGAATTAAATCTCTGGATTCAATTGGATTTACTGAAGAAGGGTACAAGCCGCGCTTACCCAATTGAGGTTCACAGTAAGGTATTGTATTAGTGAATGTCTTATTTAATTCCAAAGCTTTAACAAATTGAAAATAAACTTCAACCGTTTTATTCATTGCTTCAAAAGAAATAAAATCTTTATTATCTAAAGAAGTATGATATTGCTTATAGCGTTGATACATACTGCGAGTTAAAGATCCAACCGGCAAATTAAATCCTGGTGAACAATATTGTCTTTCATCGCTACCACCAACACTAAAAGGAATTATTTGATAGGGAATTGATTGGTGCTTTAATACATGTTTAGCAACAATATCTGCAGTTGAATTCGCGCGTTTTGATTCTTTATAAACAAAAGAACCGTTATCTCCGCAACAAGTTAAGACATAACCTGCCACTAGTTTTTGTTTTAAATATAAACCGTGCTGATGTAAAAAAGCAACAACTCCAATCGTTTCAGGCGCAAACAAAAAACGATAGGTATATTTTCTTTTCGGTAATGCAGCAATTTTTTGATACAAAAAAGCTTGTACTAAAGGGCCAGATAATTCATTATTTGCCATACTTGGATGACACAAATATGTAGAAAACAAAACCTCTTCGTCTGTTTCTCCTTTTAAAATATATTCTCCATACGTTAAACTGCCGCTTTCTAATGAGCTATCAATAACAACTTTATAAGTTCCATTTTTAGGTAACTTTATAAATTCGTTATAAGTTATACAAAAGCCCCAGGTTTCTTTGTAATATGATGTTATATATGGAATTGCATCTGGCATTTCTTTGATATAATACAAATGTTTTTCTAATTCCTCAAACGAGAGTTCTGCATTAACGGGTATCGAATAATTGACTACATGCAGATTATTAATTTTAAACTGAGCAATTTTTTTACCATCCGGACAGATAATATAAGCGTCGTTAATATTCCATTCTTTAGGGATAGTCCAATCAAAAACTTCAGAACCAGAAGGTACTTCTGTTAAAGATAAAGGGATCAGTTCTTGCAAAATTTTAAAAGAGCTACGTAAGCCGTTACCTGTTATGCTTCTGCAAATTGGCCACAACTTATCAAAATAAATCTCTAATTCTTTTTCAATCATTTTATATAGGTCTTAATTTTAGCTTTTATTTTTTCTAGCATTGTGATTCCTTGAATAGCTGACTGTTTAGTATGAGAAAAATTAAACCAAATCATTTTTAAATCATTTTTAAAGTAGTCAAACTGATTTAAAGTAACCTGATTCCAAACACCAAATTGTTTAAGATACTTATAATAATCGTTTATATCAGTATCATCAATTGACTTTACAGGAAATGTTTTTGCTCCAGCGGTAATTGAGGTTGGTGATAATACCCTAACGTATACGGGGTTTTCTTTAGCTGCGAAAACAATGTTTTTATTTTTATAATAATCTATCCAATCTTTCCCATGTTCGCCATAAAACAAGGATTGTATAAAATTATCTGCCTTTGTTGTTCCATTTTGAATAGTTAAAGCATGCTCTTTTTTATGTATGCTAGTACTGGCGATCCATGGACGTTTTTGCTGCGTTAATGCGCCACTTGAAATATCATAAAACGTATGGTATTCATCACAATAACAATCAAAATTTAAAACAGAAGCTATTTGTAATGTGTTTGGTAAAATAATATCATCATCATCTAATTTTATAATATAATCGCAATCATTAATATAATTAATAACATCTTGGCGAAGATATATTTCAGAAAGTGTGTTTTTATCTTTTACATTAATTTCTTTAATTTTGTCGTCTTGAAATTCTTTTTCTCCAATCCATAATGCTTTCCAGTTAGTGTACGATTGATTATACAAAGATTTTTGCATAGATTCAATGAGTCCCTGACGGAGACTTGACCGAATTGCTAGGGGAGAAAGATGGGTAATAAAGAGAAATTTTTTCAAAGGAAATTAGCCTGATTTAATTGTTTTTCTTAAGTACTCCAATTCCAAATCGTTGTTGTTTCCAATCGTCAACGTATTCTTTATGCGGATATTGTTCCTTAATTTCATTCCAAAATTTATACACATTACAAGAGTCGTCATGATGTGGAACTACGTCGTGAAATACAATCTTTGCTTTTGGTGAAGTTAATGTTTCATATTTTACAAAGTCTTCTTTAACTCCTTCATATGAATGATCTCCATCTATGAAGAGGTAATCAATTTTTGTGTTGCCAAGTATTTTTTTTAGACTTTCCATCATTTCATTAGAGTGCGAATTACCCCTCAATAAATGTAGTTTTTGATTTGGGCTAGAAAAAGAAGAATAAATTGGAATCTTCCATTCAGGGAATCCACCGCCAAAAGCTCCACCTGGTAAGTCAATAGAAATAATAGTAGCATCACTTGCAGCTAACCTGCAAGCCATAAATAAAGTTCCTCCATTTGCAGTGCCAATTTCTACAACTACTTTGGGTTTAATTTCTTCAATTTCATTAGCTAGGCCTAGCATTTCATTATAAAATTGCCAGGGTTTAATTAACTCAGCTTCTTTAGAAAACAAAAAATCGATGGTTCTTTTTGAATTCCAATTTTCTGAAGAAGTATCCTTAATTTGTTTAATCAATTTAGTAAACCCTCTTTTAATAAGGATATTAGAAATAAATTTGGGTATTTTCATTTGTAGATATTATTTTTTTTATTTTAATTAAACATATTCCATTTTAGCACTTCATCTTCTTTTATTTCTCTTAATGATTTTTTTCCTATCAAATCATTATAAAATTTTGCGCTAATTCCGTGAGCTGGACGCTTCCATGTTAAATCTGAAGCTTCAATCATTTTTCCTAATGGAATGTCTTTAGCCGCGACTAAACTTCTTCGTGCATTTTTACGAGCAGGCTCTTCATCTGCTAGTGCTTCTAATTTAAAAGAGCCTAATAACTCCTGAGTGACATCCCATCTGCGCCAAAATTCTTTTAAATCATGCTTATCCATAGCATGGTAATGATCGTTACCAGGCAATGATTTGTCGTGTGTGAAATGTTTTTCAATTACAGCAGCCCCTAACAATACAGATGAATGTATGACTTCCATAGATTGTGGTAAAGTGTGATCACTGTATCCTGGAACATGGTTAGGGAATTTTTTTCTTAAATCCCAAATCATGCCTAAGTTAGCATTTTTATTGGGTGTTGGATAATTTAAAACGCAATGCATTAAACATAATTTATTACCATGTTTTTCAATAATATCTACCGCTTCCTGAACTTCCCACAAATTTGAAGCACCAGTCGACAAAATAATCGGTTTATTAAAAGCACATTGTTGTTCAATAAAATTAAAATTTGTAATGTCTGATGAAGAAATTTTAAACACAGGCATCAAGTCATTTAAAAAGATAGCACTTTCTGCATCAAAAGGTGTGCTCATAAATTCAATACCAACTTTATCACAATACACTTTTAATTCTTCATATTCTTTCTTCCAAAATTTATCGTATTTCTTAAATAACTCATGTTGCGAGCGTGTGGGCTCTTTTGTAATGTCCCAATAATAGGGGCTGTCCTTACTAGCAATAGTATCAGCACGATACGTTTGAAATTTAATAGCATGAGCTCCGCCTTCTGCAGCTTCATCAATTAGGCGTTTTGCTAGATCCATCGATCCTTCATGGTTAACGCCAGCTTCGGCAATCATGTATGGTTTAGTAATATTATTTGATTGATAGCTGTTTAAAAAATCGACAATTTTCATATTCTATTTATTTTTTTAAAATTTTTGCTCTATAATTTAATACTGGTTTATCTACAAAATGAAAAAGTATAAGTCCAAATAGTACAACAATGATATTTTGAATAATAAATCTAATTTCCATATTCATAAGTGTAAAATAAGGGAATGCTTTATTTAAAACCTGATACATTTCTGCATGTATTAAATAAACTGGATAAGACAATAAGCTTACCCATGTTATAAGCCATCTAAAAAATAATTTTTCACTCTTTGGTAAAAAAAGTGGTGAACAATAGAAAAAAGGAATTATTATAGCTACACATAAACTAACCAAAGAAAACCAAATTGTTCTAACCCACATCGCTTGATTACTGACATTATTTGAGCCGCCACCATCAATACTAAACATAATAAATAAGGCTAATAATACAACTACACCTACTGTAAAATATTTCCAATTTGCTATTTTCTTAAAAACATCTTCATGGTATACTTTTAATCCTGCTAATGCAACTCCAATTAAATTAGAATCCATTCTGAAAACAAAGTTACCTGCCATAGCACCATAAGCATAATTGGTTTTCAAAACCCATATATATCTTAAAATGTTATCGGCAATAACAAATAAAGTGATTAAAATGAAAAAGCTTTTCGGCTTAATACCTTTTCTAAAAAAAACAATAAAAAACAGGGGTATTAATAAATAAAACCATTCTTCAACAACTAAAGTCCAACTAACAGGTAAATATCCGATTCCATAAAAATTACTTTGTAAAAAAGTGAAATAGTAGAATATATTGAATCCTATGCTATGATCTACAAATATAAATTTCAATAATAAAACAACATAATATAAGGGTAATGTTCTAAACCATCTTTTTTTCCAGAAATTAGTAACATTTGCAATATTCACTTCATCTTTGAAATCGCGTATCAAAATACCTCCAATCAGGAATCCACTAATAACAAAAAATGATTCTACAGCAACAATGCCATAACGCATTCCGTGTATGGTACGATAGCCACTATGCGTCAAAATTACACAAAGCATCGCTGCGGCCCTCATTAAATCAAGGCCATAAATTCTATTTTTTAAAATTCCATAGTTTACCATGCTGTCCAGCCTCCTTCTACCAACATATTATTGCCTGTCACATAACTTGCAGCATCACTTAATAAGTATATTAATGCTGGCGCAACTTCGTGATTATAACTCATGCGTTGCATAGGACTAAAGTTAGCGAAGTTTTTCTCAAATGCCTCTTCATGATTATTCCAAACTCCATGTGGTGTAATCATATTAACTCGCACTCCTTTTGCTGCCCAATAAGAGGCTAAATATTGTGATAATGCATCAACGCCTCCCTTACTAGCTGAATAAGCCGCGGGACAACCCATTTTTGTGCCTTTATATAAATTTTGATTTGGTGCCACCACACTATAAGTTGAAGGAATATTTACAATAGACCCAGAACCTTTTTCAGCCATATAAGAACCTAAAATCTGACACAATAAAAATGTGCCTTTTAAATTTACTTCAACTACTTTGTCCCAATTTTCTTCACTTACACTTTCAAAAGGTTCAAAAATTAAGTGTGATTTATTTTGATGTCCGGTTACCAAACCATCTATTCTTCCGAACTCGGCAATCACTTTTTCTCTTAATGCAATTACTGAACTTTTGTTCTCAACTTCTACTTCTATTCCTAAACACTTAACCTTATTACGTGTTTGTAATTGTTCGGCAAATTCTGTTGGTTTAGCTAATGAAATATCTGCTGCTACTACATGTCCCCCAAACTGAGCAACAGCTTCGCAAAATGCTTTTCCAATTAAGCCACAAGCACCTGAAATAACAATTACTTTTCCGGTGAGATCGAATTTTTCTTTAAAATTAATTTCAGTAGGATTTGTTGTACGTTTTGTTTCCATTTTATATAAATTTTCTAAAAACTGGTTTGATAGGTTCTCCAACAAGATAATTTTCATATCCTTGCTCTAATCCTTTTTTGTAAATAGAACAAGATTCGTCCATCGCATTTAAAATATGTTCCAAATCTTTATCTGTATGAGAAAAATGTGGGCAAAAAATTCCCTGAAATAAAACGCCATGTTTAATTAATTCCTGATGGAATAGTGTTCTTAGTCCAAAAGAATTATTTCCTTCGTTATCAAAATATCCTAACGAAGCGTGCCAGTTAAATTGCAGATTTTTAATAGAATGAGACAATCCATGATTTTGAAATATTTTTATTGAACCATCAATGAATTTTTGACCTAATGCCTGATTATGAGCAACTACATTATGTTTTTTAAATTCATCCATGGTTGCTAGTGCCGCTGCAATACTGGAAGTTTCGCCTCCGTGTGTAGTACTAATTAGAAATAATTTTTCTTTACCAATATTTCTAATTCCACCAAGTTCCATGACTTCTTTTTTGCCGGTTAAACAACAAAATGAAAATCCATTAGCGATACCTTTTCCCCAGGTTGTCATATCAGGCACTACATTATATTTTTTCATAGAACCAGGGAAATCAGTTTTATAACCAGTAATCATTTCATCCATAATCCAAAGAGCACCATGTTTATGAGTTAAATCAATAGCCTCTTTTAAAAAATTATCTGCTAACACATTCATTTTTTCTGGCTCTGAAATAATGCAAGCAATTTGATCAGGGTATTTTACAAATAACTCTTTTAATGATTCTAAATCGTCTGCTTTAAAAGTTACTGTTAAATTGCTGATATCCGAAGGAATGCCGTTTTTTACATCTGTACTACCAATAAACCAATCGTCATAGGAGTAAAATGGATGTTCTGCGGGTCTAGCAATTAATTTTCGACCAGTATAAGCCCGCGCTAATTTAACAGCAGCCGTTGTTACTACCGACCCATTTTTAGCGAATTTAATCATGTCATGTGTTTCAACCATCGCTAAGAACTTTTCGGCAATTTCTCTTTCAATAATTGAAGGGCGTGAAAAATTATTTCCTTTTTTTAATTCTTCTGTAATACGTTCAATAACGGGTTCATAAGCATGCCCTAAACTTACAGACGCTAAGCCTGCTAAACATTCTATGTATTCATTTCCATCTTCATCCCAAACATGGCTGCCTTTACCATGAGTAATGGAAGCGGGTGATAGTATTGGAAACTGATCATCGCCTTTACTATAAGTATGAGCGCCTCCCGGAATTAAATCATGGATTTTTTTTCGATACTCATTTGATTTTGAAAAATTCGTAATCATGGTTCTATATTTTTTTATCGTTTTGAATAGATTTTATATATCCTGAATTAATAATGCTATCCTTATTCAATTCTAAAATTTCAGGATTATATTTTAAAAGATCAAGAATCTCGTTCATCCCAAAATCTGTTACTGTTGGGAATGAATTGAAAATAGTTTCAACTGCTTTAAAATCATTTTCCGAGTCAACAGACAATTTATAATGATAATTTTGATTAAATTTTTTCCATGAGCAACTAAATTTGCCTGAATTTTTGATGTAAGGAGTAACATGTTCTCGCTCTGACAATAATTTTGCTTCAGTCCAAGCTATTTCTAAAGCTTTAAATGAAAATACTTCTACATCAAATCCATCTTCCAAATAATCAGGTTCATGATTACTATTAGAAAAGTAATCTTTACCCGATTTTAAATATTCAGCCATTACAAAGTCAATAACTGAATGATGATGTAAAGGGCAATCTGAAGTTATACGAATGACATTTGTAGGATTGAATTTTTTAGCTGCTTGATAATATCTATCTAACACATCCCAGTCACTTCCACGGTAGTAGTTTATATTTGCTTCCTTACAAAACAATTCAATAGCATCATCTTCTGGGTTAGTAGTTGTAGCAATTAATATTTCATCAACCAATTTTGAAGGCTTAATTCTCATATGTTGAATTTCCAATAAAGAATGTCCTTTAATTTTTTTTAAAACTTTTCCAGGTAAGCGAGTAGAGCCCATTCGGGCTTGTATAATTAGTAGATTCATTGAAGTTCTTCTTTAAAAATTCCCATCAAATATTTATCACATAATTTACCATCTGCCATCACATGCTTCCGTAAAGTTCCTTCGAGTTTAAAACCAAGTTTTTCATATAGTTTTTTGGCATTTAAATTATTTTCATAAACCGCCAAATATAACTTACGTAAACCCATCGTATTAAACCCGAACATAATCGCCAATTTGCAAGCCTCGTACCCTACTCCTTTTCCCCAATAATTTTTATTACCAATCAACAGCCCTAATTCTGAAACATTGGCTTTTGAGTCATGAAAATCAATCTTTATATTACCAACATGTTCATTGGTATCGCAACTGCAAATAGCAAAAAAAGCAACATCAGGGTTTAGCAATCGCTCCTCAACATAATTTTTTAAATTATCTAATGTGTAACCAGAAGTAGCTATACCTTGCATCACTTCATTATCAAGAAGCCATGATAGATATATAGCATTCACATCATTTATAGTTATGGGACGTAAATAAATTGTATCAGCCTTTAAAATAAGCGTTGAACTAACCATGTTTATCATCCAATTTTTGCTTATACTTATCCATTTCCTGTTCGTTCTTTGTTAAATTATTATCATGCATACGATAACGATATAAGGGTAAAATGATATTATAAATAGAGTGTTTTTTTAAGAATCGAATCCTTAAATCTTCTTCTTCTCGAGCTCTAAAATTTTCGTCATATAAACCGATATCTATTAACAAATCTTTTCTAAACATGATGCCGCAAGCTATTGGTTTACTATCTGCATTAACATGCTCAATATGAGACCCTCTGTCGTTTACCAAGTAATAATCTACTGAAACTGCATCTAAAGCATTATTCTCAGCAAGAAATGTTTTTTGAATGAGCAATAAATCTTTTTGAATATAATCGTCTGCATCCAAGAATATAATAAATTGACCCAATGCCTTTTTTACACCAAAATTACGGGCTGCTGATAAACCGCCATTTTTTTCGAAATTAAAAACCCGAACTGAATCTTTGTAATTTTCTAATATTTGAGCTGTATTATCTGTACTACAATCGTTAATCACAATAACTTCATATTGTGTATCCGACAAAGATTGATCTAAGCAACTCCTAATTGCTCTCTCAATATATTTCTCGTAATTGTAGGCTGTTATAATAATTGATACTACCATAATTATAAAGATGCTAAATTATTTGCAAATTGTAAGTAATTTTTTTCTGCATTAAACTTCTCTAAATACATCCCCTTAGAATTAAGGCCCATTTTATACAATAAATCCTTATTTTCTATACAATAATTCAATTTTTGTTCGAGTTCACCTAGTGTAAAATCGACATCAATTAATAAGCCATTTTCTTGATTATTAACCGCTTCTGGCGTACCATATACATTAGTCGCCAAAATAGGGATACTATGGGACATTGCTTCCATAATAGACACAGGCAAACCTTCCACTATGCTTAAATTAACAAACAAATTTATGTTCTCTTCCTTATAAAATGTTTGAATTTCTTGATTTGGAGTATTTCCTTTTAAATGAACTGTTATGTTTTTTGGAAGTTGTTTAATGGTTTCCTCTAATTTATGTAATAAGTTTCCATTACCAAAATGAGTCCATAATACCTGATGTTTAATTTGTAATAATGCTTCTGCTAGTTTGTGTACACGTTTATTTAAATCAATACCAGAACATGTTACTATATGAAACATATTATTATTAATTGGGAAATTTGATAGGACTTGATTATTCATAACTCCCAAATAATGTGTTTTAATTTTTTTTGAATAAGCTGGGTATTTATTTTTTAAATAATCGGTACCGTGTTTCGATACTGGAAAAATAGCAGTTGAATGTTTTAATTTAAACATTTTAAAAGGAGGCACTTTTATTTGTTCATTGATGATGCCCCAATCCTGATGATACAAATCAACGCTATGCGCTCTAGAGACAAATTTTTGAATATACTTTTTATCCTTTAAAATTGACAATAAGATGGCTGATTTATGGAACCAATAACTATAAAATATACAATTAGAAGAATAGTTATTTTTTTTAATGAATACAGACAAATGTTTTGAAATTTGATACTGTGTCCAAAAATTTATCAAATTCCATTTAAAATTTCTAAAAAAATTAATTTTATCATCCGTTAAAAAAAATTCAAGTATAGTATGTCTTAGTAAGTATAAATAATCAGCTACGTTGTTTTTATTACTAATAGATAATTTTTGATTGAAATTTAAAATTTCCACATTGGTTGGCAGTTCCTTGTGATGCTCAATCTCCTTTTGATAATAATCATTTGGATAAATAATTATTCTTTTAAATACCAGAGATAAATATTTTAGTTCATTAGTAATATATTGCTCTCCGTGACCAAATGGATAGGTTTTAGTAATTAAAAAAAGTGTGTCGGAAGTCATATTAGATTTACGAAAGTGCTACTTTTCCAATAAATTTAAGTCTAAGCCATAATTTATAGAATAAAGTTTTATCAATTCCGTTAACGGATACATAATCATTTAAAGAACATGATTTAATATAATAAGAGCTTTGTTGTTGAATCTGTTCCTTAAGTGCATTCGAAATGTTTTTCAAGTTATAAATCCTAAAATACAAGTTTTTAAAGTACTGATTATATAAAACTGGGTCGATATCATTTAGATTAGTAATCATAAATCTTAACTGAGACTCAATACTTAAATCTCTTTCAGTTCCTTTTTGCCAATACACAACACATGTTACATCCGATGATGGGATAAATGTGTATTTTTTTGCAAATCTAACGCTAAAATCATAATCCTGATGGCGCAATAATAATTCGTCCCATAAAATATTTTTAGCACACTCTGTTTTATAAACATGTGAAGGTGTTGGTGCTGCCCCTCCCGACAGTAAATAATTAATCATCTTCTCGTTTTTAGCAAATGGTCTACTAATCACAATTGTTTTATTAAATGAATCATCCACTATAATGCTTCCAAATACACCATCTGTGTTAGATTCTTTAATTTTTTTTATTTTTAATTCCAAATGATTCTCCAGCCATTCATCATCTGAATCCAACATGGCAATATAGGTTGCCTGAGCTAATTGAATTCCATAATTACGACAAATATTTCCATTACCTTTTTTTTCAAGTTTATGATATTTTATTCTTTCGTCATTAAAAGAAATACAAACGTTCTTTAAATCAATTTCTGAAAAATCATCTATGACTAAAATCTCAAAATCTTGAATATTTTGTTTTAAAACGCTATTAATGGCTCGTTTCAATTCAATCTCTCGATTGTAAACAGGAATAACTACACTTACTAATATCGATTTAATCATCATTTATTTTATAAGAAAGTTGGTTCTTTTCGAGAACATAATCGAATATTATCTTTTGCTTCAATAGAAAAATGTTTTAATCTCTTTTTTTCTTTAAAACTATTTATTGCTTTTTTAAATCTTAAGGTTGCTATAAAATAAAATGTGTTTCTAGTTAAAATTGATATCTCAGAGTCAATATAGTTTGGGTTAATAGGATTGAGGTACTTCAATAGTTTTCCTCTTTTACTTAATTCTCCCTTTTCAAAAAAAACACTTTTATTAGTTTGTTCTCTGTCGTGGTACATTTTAGCGATTGGGCAAATGCCAATTTTAAGTCCATGGAAATGAAGTCTGTCAATGTAATTATTATCTTCACCATAATGGTAAAATAAGGGATTAAAGCCTCCTACTGTTTCAATACATTTTCTTGTCATTAGCCAAGCTGCTGCATTCACAAATTTTACTTCATATAATTTTGATTTAATTTGACTCATATAAATGTCTGAAATCAAATTTTTGCAATCAGTTGAATTTATGTATGTAGAAAAATTATAATCTAAATTGTTACCAGACCCATCTAAATGTATTGGACTCATGATATCAAAATCTGTGTTTTTTTGGTGGTATTCAATTAGCTTTTCAATGGTATTACTTTCAATCCAAGCATCTTGGTTTAATAATAACACATAATCTGCGCCGCTGTCATACGCTTTTTTAATACCGATATTATTAGCTTTACCAAAGCCTAAATTTTTCTCTGACAATAGTACATCTACTTCAGGATATTTTGTTTTAATTATTTCCTGAGAACCATCTTTAGAACAATTATCAATAACTATAATATTAATAGGAACTGTAGAGGTTCTCAAACTTGAAAAACATTTATCAATCCATTTAGCTGGATTATAAGTAACTATTACAACAAAAATTTTCACTTTAATGCTTCAAGGTATTGCTTACCCCATTTTTGATCTGGTTCTAAATGATTGCCTTCGGCCCATTCATTCCAAGCATTTATAAAAATAAAATTCTCTTCTTTACTAAACGGTACAAAATTTTCTACTTTTTGTTTATACCAGTAGCCAAATAATTTTGGAGTGCTATTAGATAAAATAGTTGCGTTTTGATTCACTCTCCTCGAAGAATTATCCCACATAGGGCAAACACATGGGAAACATTTATAATCTCTTTTTGGAAATTTCAAATCAAAGTTTATAAAACTACTATAATCAATAATTTGGTCAGCGCGTTTATTTTCTGTTTTGGTATCAGAAAATTTTTGATACATTCTTGTTTTATAGTATTTCAATTTATTTAACAATACAGATTCTTGAGTTTTGTTTTTAGAACTTTTGACAGACTCTTTAAATTCTTTCATTGGTTTTGATAAAGGCTGAAATTCAACTGCCGCATCAAATCCAACGCTTTCGTGTCCCTCACCTTGCCATCCAATCCAACGTTCAAACCAACACAAATACAATTCTATACCTTCCTTTTTTGCTTCTTCTCTAAATACTTCTAAAGTACGTTTCATGTTTGGAAACAAATCTGGCTTATAAAAACTAAAGAAAGGTTTTCCATTAATTTTTATATAACGCTCATCTTTAAAATACCTTAACAATTCGCGGATATGATTTCTATCATCTTCTTCTGAATAATCCTGTTTCAATAAAATTTCATCTTCGCCTCCATCCCAGGCTCTTGTCCAATTTTCGTTTGCCCAACATAACATAAAAGGGAAATCTTCTTTAAGATTTTCTAATTTTCGCTCCAAGGGTTCATCCAGCATTCTTTTTCCATTAAACCAATAATGGTAATAACAAAAACCAAATATGCCGTATGCTTTTGCTAACGCTTCCTGAGCCAATCTTGACTCTTCTAAACGTAAATCATAAAAGCCTAAATCGGCAGGCAAATGCGGTTGATAATGGCCATCAAAACGTGGTTCAGCTTTAACAACGTTTGTCCACTCCGTAAAACCTTTTCCCCACCACTCATCGTTTTCTGGAACTGGATGATATTGTGGTAAATAAATAGCTATAGGTTTTATTGTATTCTTATCACTCATTTTTATTTATCAAACAATATTAAAACGCTACTAATTATGCCTTTCTGGTAATAAATACTTCATTAAATTCTCCCATAAGGCCTTTTTCTTTGTCGTAAATTGCAACAATTTCTGTCTCTAATCCTGACGATTTTTTTATAAAATCAACCATATCAAAACCCCAATGCATTGTTACCGGGGATCCTTTTGCATCCACTGGATTTCCATGATATTCGGGTTCGCCTAAAAAATTTGGTTCGCCGTCAGCTCGCAATGTCGCCCAGATTTCTGTTTTTTTGTGTTTATTAATAATTGGAACTGTAAAAATATGGGCTCCACCTTTTTTTAAAGTACGAGCTATTTCTTTAAAGGCTTTTTCAGGATTATAAATATGTTCCATAACATCTGATGTTATTACCAAATCAAACGTCTCATCAGGAAACGTTTGATTTTCTAAATCTTCATTTCTAAAACCATCTATCATTGATCCAAATTCCTTAGTTGGATAATATTGAGTAGCTGTATAGTTTTTTGAATATTTTTTAAGTTTAACACTTGCACCTCTTTTAATTGGTGATGATTCATGCATCGCACTATTTTTCCAGTTTGGATAATGAGTCTCAATAGCATTCATCAAAGCTCTTTCTCTGGGCTTACAGTAACAGTTTTTACAAAAGTAAGTATCACGTAGCCAATGATCTTTAGCTTCAAATGTAACTGTGGATTCGCAACATGTACAATACCCAGTATGAGAAAAATAATATCCACTAGGAACTAATTTTAAAATCGTTTCTCTAATGAGTTGTTCGTTTCGGATTTTATCTTTTGCAGCGTTTTCCCTTCTTACTTTTCTTATTGGATTAAGAATCCAATTACGTATGTTTTTCAAAGATTGAATCATAAAATAAATTATTAAATAGTTAACATTAAATCGATTTGTTTAAAAAGTCCATTAATTGGGGCATAATAATTTCCACATCAAAACTTTCAGCTAGGACTTTTGCATTTTTTCCTAATGTCTCACGCGTTGTCATATTATGATATAATCTAATTATTTCCTGAGCCATATGATAAGTGTTCATATACTCAACAGTAGTATTACCTGAATTAACTACTATTTCTTCTATACCACCTGTGTTTTTATAGCATACTAATGGCTTGCTAAAGTATCCTGCCTCCAAGGCTGATAAACCAAAACTTTCTTCTTTAGAAGTAGACACAAAAATATCAAATAGGTTATAAATAGGAAATGGATTACTATGTTCCCCTATAAATAGAATTTTGTCTTTTTTTTCAGATTTATTGATATCATAATCAAACATTATCTTTTGCTTATTGGTATAAGCACCAACCCATATATAATAAAAGTTGTTTTTAGGAAATAATTCATCAATAATAATAGCTGTACTGATGAAATTATCAACTCCTTTCCTATCCATAACTGTTCCTGAAGTACCAATAATAAATGCATTTTCAGGAATATTAAACGTAGTTCTATCTACAGATTGAATTACTAATTTATCCATTTTTTTACAATTTATAAATGGATAAATAACGCTTATTTTATCATTGTTAAAGCCGTATCTTAAAAGGGTGTTTTTTGTATTTTTTGAATTTGCGATAATTTTAGAAACGTTATTCACGGCATTTAAATGCTGAACACCATAATAATTTATAGCTAATTCTAGCTCATGGATATGCCAAATTTTTGTTGACGACAACCCAGACATTTTATTGATAATTTTAGAACATATAATCGTATTAAAATATATGATATCAAAATGTTGGCGTTCAATATTTTCTAATAGAACTCGTTGTTTAGTTTTAGATTTTAAAATCTTATTTTTTATTCTAACAAAAATACTTAAAGGCTGATGGCTTTCCTCTTCCCATATATGAACTTTGCCGTACTTGGAAACAACATCTTCCATAATGCCATTTTCTCTAAACAAAAACGACATCTTATAATCTGTATGTGCATTCAACCACTCTATACTAGACAACAAAGCTAATGAAGCTCCTGTGATTCCGCCGTGATGAAAAACAAATAAAATTTTCACTAATAGTATATCTTAAATTGTGATATTTTTTTTCCTGTGCTCTAACTCAATTTCTTTAATCACCTTTGCTGGATTACCTCCAACCATAGTCCAAGAAGGCACATCTTTAGTAACTACACTTCCTGCCGCTACTATTGCTCCTTCTCCAATAGTTACTCCTTTTAGTATTATACTTTTCATGCCAATCCACGCATTATCGCAAATTTTAATTGGCTTAGATTTCACCGTATTCCAATTCTTGTTTTCTATAAAAGGCTTTTCACTTCTAAAATCTTTTATCAATTGAGAAATATCATCTTCCCTATCCTTATAATAAAGGGAATGAGAATCATTATCAATAAAAGTACAATCCCATGAAACAAATATATTTGACCCAAACTCCACTTTTTCTCTACAAATAATATCGCTAGTTCCTATAAATACACGATCTCCAATTATAACTTCTCCTTCAGTAGATTCAAAAATAATTTTACAGTTTAAAACACAATCGTTACCAATATTTACATATTTCTTATTTTTACTTGGCTGATCGACTCTAACATTAAATCCACTGTTAAAAATAGAATTACCAGAAAATATAAATTGATTATAGGTTTTAACTAAGGTGTTTTGCGCAGGCTTAATAGTTTTATGAATGTAATGTTTTACAAAATAATGTGGTAAAACATTTTTTATAAGTGATTTTAGTTTATTTTTAAATGTCATTTTTATATTTACCCCAGCTGGTTTACTAATTTCTGTGAATTTTTTATTATCTAGAATTTCAACTTCCTTGGCTTTCTGAATTTCTTCCTCAGAATAGTAACGCTTTAATCCGTTTCCAATTTCTTCCCATAATAAAGCAGTATTCTTAACATCTCTACTCATTCCTCCATCTTCCACTTCTGAAACGACTAAATCAATTTTTTTTGTTGATACTTCATTCACCACAATGGTTTTTAAAAAAAACTCCCAATCCGACACTATTTTATTTTGCTCATTATATAATCCATAAGTATCAAAAAGCTCTCTCTTTATAAATGTTGATGGGTGAAATAAAGACGCTTTAGTAAAATACTTCAGAGTTAATTGGTCGGGTATTTTTATCAATATTTCTTTATTTCCTTCTCCAATAATAACACCATTACCATATAAAATAGAAGATTGATCTAAGCATGAATCTACGGCATCTAAAACCTCATTATTTACTAAACAATCTCCTGAATTTAAAAACAATAAATACTCGCCTCTTGCTTTTAAAATCCCTTTGTTCATGGCGTTATAAATGCCTTTATCTGGCTCGCTAACCCAATATGAAATTTTACTAGCGTATTTTTCAATAAGATTTTTACTGCCATCAGAACTACCTCCATCAATCACGATATACTCTAAATTATTATAAGTTTGGCTTATAACACTTTCGATGGTTTTTTCAAGACCTTTGAGATTATTGAAGTTGATGGTGATAATAGACAGTTTCACATGTAGATATTTATTGTTTAATATTTGTCATACGGTTTAGTCATTTTACTGCGGGTTACTAATAAGAGTGAATGAAAGTGCATGAAATAATAATTACCTGGTATACTTTTTAATTTCTTCTTTGAAATAAGATCTATAAGTTAATATCTCACTTTTTGTTAAATGGATTCCATCTGTTGTTTGATAATCCGCTATATTTTTTGGAGAAAATATATAATTATTTGTTTCAATTGGAAATTCTTTCAAAAATAGCTCTCTAACCTTTTTTGCCATTGGCATATTTATCAACTGCTCATTTACAGGCATTTCAAAAAAAACAACATTTACATTTTGTTTCTTTAAGCGATTAATGAGAGGATGTAATTTTTTTAAACAGCTAGTTACTAGCATTGTATCCGGCTCTAAGATGTACTTTTGTTGTTGAAGTTTTATCATTTCACCCAAAACACTTTGATTTGAACTCATAAACACATTTTGCCTTGCAAAAAAACTATTCTTAGTTTTTAAAATCATGTTTTTTACAAAAAAAGTATTCGTAAAATCACCAAAAATAGCTAGTGGTTGCTTATCCTCTCTTAAAGCATACAAATGTTTTTTTACTTTAAGTAAAACAGGATTAGATACTGAAGATATGAATTCTTCATTTTGACTTTTAAAAGCAAAATTCATTTCAATGTATACACTCCTTGGTAATTTATCTTTTAATAAAATTATATTTAATCCATCGTATATAGATTCGCCCGAAAAAGATAAATTTATAAACCCAGGTATACTATCCATTATTAATTTATTAGATAACGAAGTACCAACCATAACATCATTAGAAGAAGAAGTGTTATTATATATATATTTCTGAGCTTTAATTATATTTTCTTGCCATTGGTTTTGCGATGCACCCATACTAAGATGGGTATTTATAAACAGACAATAAAATGAAAAAAGTAATGCCGCTACTATCAGACTCAACCTAATCATTAAAACCTAAAATTGAAAATAAATAAATGAGCCTGATGTTCCACTATTAGTAATTATTAAAAATATCATTGTACCATAAAATAAAAATTCCATCTTTTTAACAAAAAAATAGGTCCTACTTCCTTTAATGAAATAAATTAAATGGTACAATATGATAGGGAGTGAATAGATAGAAATATAGGTAATAATAGCCGTATTATCTTCCTTATAAAAATTAGTTGAAACACTATTAAAATATTCAATAACATATTCAAAATTTGGAAGCTTGAATAATAACCAAGCTAATGTTACAAAATTGAATACTAAAAATATACCTAAAAATTTGGTGTATTTATTAAGTTTCATTTTAAATGAATTTTGAAAACATCTTTCTGTTACCAGTGCTAAACCGTGAAAACCACCCCAAACAGCATAACTCCAGGCAGCTCCATGCCATAAACCACCTATCAACATTGTAATAAATAAGTTTAAATAAGTTCTGACTTCAGATTTCCTATTTCCACCGATTGGAATATATAAATATTCTTTTAAAAATGAGGACAGCGAAATGTGCCAACGTTTCCAAAATTCTGAAAAAGAAGAAGAGATATATGGAAAATTAAAGTTTTCCATTAAGGTATATCCAAATAATTTGGCAAAACCAATCGCTATTAATGAGTAACCCGCAAAATCAGCGAAAATTTGAAACGAATAACCAAATAACATAAAAATAAGTGTAATGGATGAATGACCTTGGAAATATGGAAATTTAATCCAGTACGTGAAATCTTTTAAATTGTCGGCAATAACCATTTTTAAAAAATAACCCAGAATAATGCTTTTGAAACAGGCTTCCCAATTTATCATAGAAATATTTTTCTTTTCAATCTGTGGAAGAAAATCATGTGCCTTTACAATGGGGCCGGCAATTAATTGAGGAAAAAAAGCTTTAAAAAATAAAATTCTCTGAATATGTTTACTAAAATCAGCGGCTACCATTTCCTGACTTTTTAATTTATCAGCTTTATAAACATCAACAACAAGACTAATTCCTTGAAAAGTAAAAAATGATATACCAATAGGTAATGGTATAGTTAATAAAAACTGGCCAATTGAATCAGAATCATTAAATAATCCTTTTGAGATTAGTGGGCTGTATTTAAAAAATATAAGCACCAATAAATTGATGCTAACTCCAAGAATAGCGTATGTTTTTTTAAATTTTTCATTCCCGTAAACAACATAATAACTGGCTATTACATTTATCATTACAGAAAATAATAGTAATAGAACTAAATAAGGTTGGCTGTAAGAGTAAAAAATTAAACTCGACAAGATTAAAATACGAACCTGTGATACTTCAGATTTAAAACTGTAGTATAAAGCAAATGTTATAATTACTAAAAATAAAAATATAAAACTATTGAATAACACCGCTTTCTAGTTACTTATTTTGTAGTACTGTCTCATACAAATTAATATACTCGTCAATCTTATCGTTTATATTAAATCTCTTTCTAACATCTGCCAATAGTAGGTTCTTATCAAAATTTATACTCAGTGCCTTATTGATGGCTTCTTTTAAATCTTTTTCGCTAAAGCCTTTTGCTAAAACGCCATTCATTTCATCTACTATAACATCCATACTACCGCCATTAGGAAAAGAAATAACAGGTGTGCCACTTGCTAAAGCTTCAATAGTAACTTGCCCAAAAGCTTCTTCAATAGACGGCATAATAAAAAAATCAGCAGCTGAATAAAGAACAGATAATAATAACTCATCTTTTACCTCACCAATGGATACGTAATTAAAAGTGTCGATGTTTGGTTTTTGTCCAAACGTAACAATTTGAATTTTATCTTGATCAAGGTCTTTTAATACCTCAAATAAGATATCGATTCCTTTTCTTTTACTTAAAACAATATCCGAACCAACTAATAGTATTATTTTATCATTGGGTAAATTAAAAACTTGTCTAGCAAAGGTTTTATCATGAGGCTTAAACACTCTAAAATCAACCCCATTATGGATCAATTTTTTAGGGAATGCTTTAATTAGTTCGCTGTTGTTGGCTTTGTTTTTTACCCAATTAGAGATAGGAACAAAAACAATGTTTTTTCCTATTAAACTCTTTTTTCTTATTTCAAAATTTACAGCAAGTTCTTCTTTAAAACTATCAAATGGAAAACCTTTCTCGTAATGATAGCCGCCACCACACGGATATAAATCAGGCATACGCCATATTACTGGCTTAGTGTTTTTAGCAAAAAATGTTTCTTCATTTAAAAATCCTGAGGCCCAGTTAATTTGGATAATATCTGCTTCCTTATAAAGGTTGCTTTCCGTTATATCAAATGGTGTATAGGGAAACGTAAAATGTTCTGCAGTTTTATCAATATCTCTAAAATCCCTCACCAAATTTTCTTTTGGAATTACAATAGGCTTTGGTTTAAAGATAGAACGACCAATTTTATTAATGGCTCTTGTAAATAAAGTTGGAACCACGGCACTTTTTGCTTCAGGTTTTACGGGCTGAAACTTATAAGTGTGAGGAATATTTTTAGTTTTACTTAAAAGCAAGATTTTAGAATCAATTCCTTTTTCCAATAAACCTAAATGAATACGGCGGCAAGCCGTTGCTGCACCACCTGTATCAAATGAATTTATGTGTAATATTTTCAAATTACTCAACTAAATTATTAAGTTTATCCATGGTTAAATCGCCATGAAATAAATCATAGTTACGTTTAATTTTTTCTATGTCCCAGTTCCACCATTGTATCTCCAATAGTTTTTCAATAATTTCATCTGAGAACCTTTTTTTAATAACTTTGGCTGGTGTGCCCCCAACTATTGAATAAGGTGCTACGTTTTCTGTAACAACCGAATTTGCTGCTATTATTGCCCCATCGCCAATAGTAACTCCAGTTAATATAACGGACTGAGTTCCAATCCAAACATCATTGCCAATTATAACAGGTCCTTTACTTACTGCATCAATTCCTATTTTTTCGCCAAATACTCTTTGCTGAATATAATAGGTTGTTACTTTTTTGATATCATGATTATGTTCCTGTATGGCTGTGTGCCGAGCAATAGAACAAAAATTACCAATAATTATTGGATTTTGAATTGAGAAAAATTCAGTTCCAGGCCCATTGATAGAGGTATTGCTGCCAACAATAATGGTTCCATTTAACTTAACCTGATGTAGCATGCATCTAGCGCCTATTGTTACATTTCCATGAATAACGCTTTCTTGAATAAAAGCCGAAGGGTCAACTTTTGAATATCTTGATATATCAGAGTCGATGAAATTTGAAACAATCTGTCCCTTTTTTTCAGGGAACATCATTTTTTTAATTTTGTTTTTAAATCTGATATATAAATTCATTAATTAAATATTTTTGACATAATGTGGTTTAGATTTTCTCGATCTTTTAAAATCACCTGACTCAAATCAGCCTCAGTATTTACAAAATCATTAATTGTATTCATTAATTTTATACTGCTATCGGCAAAAGTGTAATCACCATTCATGATTTTTTCACTGTAAATTTTCGCACCCTTTTCTCCAATGATGATATTTTTAATTCCAAATTCAGCTGCTTCTAATGCTGTTCCTGAAAAATCCGTGATATTAATTTTCACTTTATAGAATAATTCATATAGAGATAGATTATTGGCTTCATCTATTTCCACTTTATCAGGGAATTTAGTTTTAAGTGATATCAATTTTTGCTTGTCTTCAGGATAGCGGGGGTGAAGTCTAAAATACCAAATATGCTCCATATCCTTTTCAATAAACTCTTCCACAAACTTTGGAATCCAACTACCTTGTAATGATACTAAAATTCCTTTATTAGCTTCTGGAGCTTTATAATTGAACTGTTATTTTTGCTTTATAGCAGATAGATTACCCCCTACAATTATATTTGGTCTATAATTTTTACTTGAAAAATTTCTTAGTACTCTATCAGCATCACTTTGTTTCCATACCCAAAATGTATT
>JBKJPW010000201.1:0-13484 GCA_046594225.1 Bacteroidia bacterium | reverse complement strand
TTCAACGTTTTTCCAATTACTATGCATACGACGATGGTAGTGCTGAACAAGGTTATTATTTAAATACCTATGGAGCTAAAATAGCATTACGCTTTACTCTAAATGTGCCTGATACATTAAAATCAGTTCGTATATATTTTGATCCTATAACTCAAGGTGGACTTATTATAAATTCCGGATTCCGAATTAATATTTGGAGTAACAATGGCGGCGTACCTGGAAATGTAATATTTAAAGATAGTACAATGTATCCTCGATACGAATCGGGAAGCTATAACATCATCCCAACTTATACATTAACCTCTTGTTTACCTTTAGGTGTTGGCTCATATTTTATTGGGATTCAACAAAGCACCAATCAACCTTTAAATATTGGCTTTGATAGAAATACAAATCATAAAAATGCTTTATATTATGATATTTCAGGAAGTTGGTCGCAATCATCTATCAATGGTTCATTAATGATGAATCCAGTCATGGGTTGCGTTGACCCTCCTGTATTAGTTGGTTTACATAACTACGAAAAAACAAATACAATTCGTGTTTTTCCAAATCCAGCACAAAATGCCATAACAATTAGTTTTCCGGGTAATCAATTAGAAATTGCTGATTTTGAAATGACAACAGCCTTAGGACAAAACGTATTCACAAAAAGCATTACTAGTAACGAACAAATCGACATCAGTAATTTACCGAACGGATTATATTTTATTCACTTAAAAGGCAATAGCCTAAACGTTAGTTCTCAAAAACTAATTATTTCCAGATAATATGATAGATGATTTAGAAGAAGTTGGATCGAACGAAGAAGAAAAAGAACTTTACGAACATCATAACATCAAAGTTGAAAAAGGGCAGGTGATGATGCGTATCGATAAGTTTTTGATGATTCGTATTCAAAATGCTACTCGCACAAAATTACAACAAGCTTGTGATGCAGAATGTATTTTGGTTAATGGCAAGCCCATTAAATCAAGCTACAAAATAAAACCCCTTGATGAAATTTCCGTTTTAATGACAACCCCTCCACGTGATGTGGAAGTATTAGCAGAAGATATTCCCATTAACGTGGTTTACGAAGATGATTATGTATGCGTGGTAAATAAAGAACCCGGCATGGTGGTTCATCCTGCATTTGGGCATTATTCCGGAACCTTAGTAAATGCTTTAGCATACCGCTTTAAAAACTTACCAACTTCTAAAACTCAATTAACTGAGAATTTATCCATTGATAGGCCAGGTTTAGTGCATCGTATTGACAAAAACACATCGGGCATTATCATCGTTGCTAAAACAGAATTGGCGATGACGCGTTTAGCAAAAGATTTTTTTGACAGAAATTTAGATAGAAAATATATTGCTATTGTTTGGGGCGATGTTAAAGAAGATGCAGGAACCATTACTTGCAACGTAGCACGCGATTTAAAAAATAGAAAAGTAATGGCTTGCTTTCCAGATAGTGATCACGGTAAACACGCTATTACACATTATAAAGTATTAGAACGTTTTGGTTATGTAACGGTTGTTGAATGTAAACTCGAAACAGGGCGCACACATCAAATAAGAATTCATATGCGCCATTTAGGTCATCCATTATTTAATGATAATGAATATGGTGGTGATAGAATTTTAAAAGGGTTATCGAGTAATAAATACAAGCAGTTTATTGAAAATTGTTTCGAAATTTTACCTCGTCAGGCATTACATGCAAAAACATTAGGCATTACACACCCTATTACTAAGGAACCTATCTTTTTTGAAAGTGATTTGCCAGATGATATGCAACAGGTAATTGATAAATGGCGAAAGTATTCTTATAAATTTGAAGAGGAATAATTTTATTCCTTAATCCACATAAATATTTTTCCATTATTACGATAGGTATCAAAATCTTTTCCAAAAGTAATCATCAAGAAATCGATTAAGGGCAGTATGCCAAACACACCTCCCAAACTAGCAATATAAGCTACAGGAACGTGTGGTTTAGTGCCCAAATAAATACGGTGTAATCCAACCATGCCGAATGGAAAAGGAAATGCCAATACAGCAGATGTAACCCGTTTATTTAGTTTTTGCTTTTTGCGAAATAATTGAAAAATAGGGTTTGGTTTTTTGTCGCTAACCGAAATCTGTTCTGAATAAATAATAGTTGAAGCGCTATCTAAATAATAAACGGTTGCTAATTTATTTTTAGCAAACAAAGTTGATGCTATTAGATAACAGAAGATAAACCACTTCCATTTCATTATTCCTGTTTTAAAAGTTTAATGTCAGAAATTAATTTTACAACAGCAACGCTATCCGTGCCATCATACATTCCTCGAATACGCTTTTGTGCATCTACTAAAATAAATAATTCACTATGTAAAAACCCTTCTGCGCTTCCATCTTCTTCTAGTGCATTTACTAAATAACTGTATCGAGCCTGATCATAAATTGCTTTTTTATTTCCTGTTAAAAAATGCCATTTGTTTTTTAAAGCTCCATAGGTTTGCGCGTAGCCATTTAAAACCTCAACAGTATCGTTAGACGGATTAACGGTATGTGATAAAATCAACACATTGTTATCGCCCTTAAACGCATTTTGCACATGTACTAATTGTGAACTCATCTTAGGACAAATACTCTGACAGGTTGCAAAGAAAAAATCCGCTACGTAAATTTTGTTTGTAATCGTTTTTTCTGTAATCGTATCATGATATTGGTTAACAAACTCAAAAGGTTGTATCGTGTGATAAATAGTATCTGAAGCTTCTACTCCACCTAATTTTTTTTCACCTATGATTGGCAATAACAATTTTTTGCTTTCCTCCTTTGGAGTGCATCCAACAAATATAACAGCAAGCATTAATATGTTTAGTTGTATGTTCATTATTTTGATTCAATTTTATTGGCATTAACCATTTCATCCTTCTCTTCCCTCAAACGTAAATGTTGGTATTCCTCTGTTAAACGTTTAATTTCCGCAATGTATCTACCGTCATAATAGCCGCGAATGTGTCGCTTCTTGTCAACCAAAACAAAAAAACTATAATCTACATAAATAGGTTTTTCTTTAAAATACGTCACATTCAAACTATCAAAAGATGAAGGCTTCCAATAAAAACTATGTATATCATTATTACCAATAGATAATTTTTCCATTTCTCTCAAACAACTTGAATCACTTACTCCATCGCAAGGCGTAACAATAATAAAAGGTATTAATTTTATCTTATCTTTTTTAAATTGTGCGTATTCGCTTAAGCCGGCCATGCGGTAATCATCTTTTTTATAGGCCTGTTTAATAAAACAAACAGCAAAAAGTGGGTAGTTTACTGTATCTAAATTAATAGCTTGCAGCCCCACTTTTTCATCTATAGGCAATGTGTTGAATTGTGAATTGACTTTGTAAAACACGGTGTCTTTTCCCAATACAGTTTTTGGTCCGTAGTTAGGTAATTTTTTAGAGTTAATGGTTGTAAATTCCAGTATAATCTTGAATAATGCAGGAAGTAAAAGGATGACAAAAAAAATGAGCTTTTTATTCTTCATGAGTGATGCGCTTTAAAAGTCTCTTTTTGTAAGACTTTCATTTATTTTTTCTGATAATTTATTTTTAAAAGCTTGCTTGTGGGACGCTCTCATGCCAATCAAATGAAGTGTTTCTACGTCTCCATCGTTATAAATTAGTTGGCCTTTATCGTTAATACCTTTAGCATCCAAATAATAAAATTCTTTATTATACATAAGCGATTGCTTTATTTCAAAGCGGTTTTCATATACTACAGCATAAGGGTTAACAATAAGCCACAAGCCTTGTAATGTTAATATTAAACCCGGAACAGCAGTAGCTGAGCCCCAAGGATTCACATCCAATAACATCTTAATACTAAACCAATCAAGCAGCAGCCCTGATACGGCTACAGTTATCACTAATAACACACTACGTTCAAAATATTCTTTTGATTCTTCTTCTTTGTTTTTCACAGCGTAAAGTTAAAAATTAAAGTACTTTAACTTTTGTTTATTAAATATTTTTTTTATACTTGTTGTAACAGAATTATTAATAATTGTAACGTTTTGTAATTTATTACGTTACAGTACTAACACTAAAACAAACACAATGTTCACTACATTAAAACATACACTCCAAAAAGCACTATTTGTGTCTGTTTTGGCTACAGGTAGTTTGTTTGCTCAAAACACGCTTACTATTACTGATAATCCGGTGGCTGCTATGTTAGATAGCTTGGCAAATCAAAAAATGCTAGAAAAAGCTCTATTAAAGCCAGTTTATCCAAAAACTAATAAATATAAATATGCCGAAGATAGCGTTCCTCGCTTCGAAGATTTCGTTTACGAAACCCGTTTAGCTAAATTAGATGCTAATTCTCCTTTTGATTTAGTGTATAACCCTCATGTTAAGGGTTTTATTGAATTATATGCTGTTCGTAAGCGCGAATTAGTAAGCCGAGTAATGGGATTATCTCAATTATATTACCCAATGTTTGAAGAGATATTTGACAAACATAATATTCCTTTGGAGTTAAAACATTTAGCGGTTATTGAATCAGCTTTAAATCCAAATGCTCGCTCTAGATGTGGAGCTACAGGCTTATGGCAGTTTATGTACCCAACTGGTAAAATGTATGGTTTAAATGTGAATTCTTATATAGACGAGCGTTCGGATGTTTACAAAGCTACGGAGGCTGCTGCGGAATATTTAACTAGTTTATATGGTATGTTTCACGACTGGCAAATGGTGCTAGCAGCATATAATGCAGGGCCAGGAACTATTAGCAAAGCTATTCGCCGTAGTGGTGGAAAAAAAACCTATTGGGAAATTCGCCCTTATTTACCTTTAGAAACACAATCTTATGTGCCCGCTTTTATTGCTGCTAACTATGTAATGAATTATCCAACTGAACATAACATTTATGCTTCTACACCTCGTAAAACATACTTTGAAGTAGATACAGCAGTTGTGAAGGAATCAATGTCATTTGGGCAAATTTCAGCAGCTTTAGACATTTCTATTGAAGAAATCGCTTATTTCAACCCACAATATCGTAAAAGCGAGATTCCAGCTGGCGGTAACTGCTTAACGCTTCCAAAAGCTAAAATTGGCACTTTCTTATCTAATGAGACAGAGATTTATGCAGCTATTAAATCTCAACAATTAGTAGCTTCTGAAAGCTCTATAGCTGTTAAAGAAGTTCAAAAAACACATACAGTTAAAAATGGAGAGAAGTTAAGCACCATTGCTCGTAAATATGGCGTTACGGTTGCTGATTTAAAATCATGGAACTACATTGGTAAAAAAGGAATTAGAACAGGCAAAAAACTAATTGTGTATGTTAAGCAAAATATTGCTACTCCTTCTACTGCCACAAAATCAGATGCTCCAAAAGAACCTCAAACTAATGTAGCAGCTAAAACTAAAGTTGATACAACTGTTAAGTTAGCTGATAATACATCAGCAAGCGAGGTAAAACTTCATAAAGTGAAAAAAGGAGAAACCTTATATGGCATCTCTAAAAAATACGGCATTAGCGTTGATAAACTAATAGAAATTAATGGGCTAAAGAAAAACCCTCAACTACTGATGGGTCAAAAAATAAAATTAGTATCTTAAACTCAAAACCCTCTGATTATCAGGGGGTTTTGTTTTTGTAGGCATTGTAACTTTATCCCCAACTCATGCGTCTTATATGTAGTTTAGTTTAAGAGTTTGATTTAAAATGTTCAAATTCTAACGTGGAATTTGAACATTTTGGACAAACAATAACAAGATTTGACAGTAACCGAATATAATCAATGTGTGGATAGTTATTCCGACTCATTATATCGCTTTATTTTAAAGCATATAAAGGATGTGGATGTGGCTAAAGATATAGTACAAGACACTTATGAAAAAGTTTGGCGTAAAGTAAATGATGTGGAGAGTAAAAATGCTAAGTCATATTTATTTACAACTGCTCATCATACTCTAGTTGATTATACAAGGAAAGCAAAAAAGCAGGGTAATTATAATGAAGTAGTAGAAAACACCTTGCAGCATAATAAACATTATAGCGACTTAAAAGAGGTTTTGAATAATGCCTTAGATAAGTTGCCAGAAATACAAAAAAGTGTGGTACTATTAAGAGATTATGAAGGCTACGATTATGCTGAAATAGGAAAAATTACCAATTTAACTGAAAGTCAAGTAAAGGTTTACATTTTTAGAGCAAGAGCCTTTTTAAAAAATTATATAGGGAAATTAGAGGTTGTTATTTAATGCAAAATATTAATATAGATAATTATGAAGCGTATTTGTTAGATTTTTCGGAAGGGAATTTAACGGGTGAACTTCAAGTTGAATTAGAATTATTTTTAATTCAACATCCCGAATTAGAAATTAGCTTGGATGAACTAGTATTAATGACATTAGAAAATGAAGCTACTTCTTTTTCAAATAAAAACTCTTTAAAAAAATCAGAATCTGATTTAGTTTCCGAAACGCAATTTATCGCATACATTGAACATCAACTTCCAGAAAACGAATGTTTAGAATTAGAAAAAAGTTGTGCCGCTAACCCTACTCTGGCAAAGGAGTTGAGATTATACGTAAGTGCATTCGTAAGTGCTGATGCCTCTATTGTGTTTAAAAACAAACAATCACTGAAACGTAAGCCAAAAGTGATTTGGTTTAATTTTTCTGCTACTCAATATGCAGCGGCTGCTTGTGTGGTGTTTTTAATTGGCTTATTTATGCTGTGGCCAAAAACAAATATTAACTCTGGGAATTCCACATTAGCTAACAAAACGGATGTCGCAACTACTCACACAGTAGCTTCAAATAGTAATAAAGTTATTGAATCAACCATTAAAATTAATCATGTTATTGCTCCCAAAAAAACTGATAATTATAGTACTCAACAACCTTCTAGTACTAAAAAAGAACAGCCTTTATTAGCAAATAATGTGTCTTTAAAGGAGCCTAATGTTTCCGTTTTAAGGGATACGCTTCATCATACAATTAACAAGTCATTGGTTACTGAATCACCAAAAAACGAAACGTTAATCGCATTAAATGTGGCTCCTGTTGTAAGGCCAAAAACAATTGTGCAAGTCATTACCGAAACTGATGATGAGCCAGTTGCAATAAACACAGAGAAAAAGAAAAAAGGAATTTGGGCCACTGCAAGTAGAGCTTTAAAAAATTTAAATCATGCTGGGGTTAAAACTGTGAATGGTGATGAGGAAAACAATACAAATAATACAGCTTACGCTATTACCTTAGGAGGCATTAGTATTACTCATAAAGCTGGGTTATAAAGTAGAATAAAAAGCGCCAACCAGATGCTCAACCTTTAACTCATTAGAATTTTGAATAATGGAGACGATATCAAACCTCGTTTCCCAATTTATGTTATTTTCCTTGATATAAAAGTCGGCTGCTTTGATGATTTTTTTCTGCTTGCTTTTAGTCACAAATTCCTCTGGATTTCCAAAATAATCGCTACTTCTTAGCTTAACCTCCACTATCACCAAAGTGTTATTAATACTAGCAATAATGTCAATTTCTAGGTGTTTATGCCTCCAGTTTCTTACCAAAATATGATACCCATGTTTTAGGAGATATGCTGTAGCTATTTCCTCTCCCCGAGTTCCTTTTTGAGTATTATTTGGCATAATTTTTATTTATAACTAAATTATATTATTTTAGTGTCAAATTTAAACCACAAATTAAATGAATAAAATTAAATTATTAGTAGCAGGTCTTACATTATCAGTAATGGCGGTTGCACAATCTTTCGAAGGCAGTATCGAATTTAAGATGGAAACATCTAAGGATACAACTACCAACATTTACTATGTAAAAGGTCATGATGTAAAATTAGATCAAATTGGTCGCAAATCAGGTAAAGTAGAAGGTAGCTTCGTATTTAATACTGAAACTAATGAAATTAAATTTGTAAACCCCGTTCGTAAAGTTTGGGGAGAACACAAAAGCGAAACAGCTCCAATCATTAAAGGAACGTGTGTGTCTTCAAAAGGAACAAATACAAAAATGGTTCAAGGACAAAAATGTGCTGAGTTTATTGTAAAAAATACAGAGGAAAATACTCAAATTACTTATTGGGTAGTTTCTAGTAAATATGATTTCTTTGCTCCGTTAGTAAAAGCTTGGAACAGAAAGGATAAACAAAGTATCTACTTTAATCAAATTAAAGATTTACCTAAAGGGTCTATGCCATTATTATCTGAAGAAAAATCTCTTTCTGATGGTTCATTGATTAGCAAATTAGAAGTTTCTAAAATTAATAAATCAACGATTGATGCTTCTAAGTTATCAATCCCTGCTGATTACAAAAAATTCGAACAAAAATAATTTTATTTTTTATTTAAAAAAGCCGTTACGAAAAATCGTAGCGGCTTTTTTGTTTTAACCAAACTTAACAAATTGTAACGGTTACTTAATTCATAGTTGTGGCATCAATAATAAAATCCACAACTTTATGAAAAATCTAAAACCTAATTTCTTAAAATTATCAGGTATAGTTTTAAGTGCGTCTCTTGTTTTATTTTCTTGCGGTGCCTCCAGAGAAGATAAACAATACATGGTAGAAAATGCAAATGTCATGACCGACTCGATAGCCATTTTTTCTGAATCTTCGCCTACTAACAAAACTCCCAAACAGGCTGATAGCAGCAGAGAATTTGTGAGAACAGCCGACATACGGTTCAAAGTAAAAGATGTAAAGAACGCCACATTTGATATTGAACGAATTGTTTCCGATAATAAAGGATATGTGAGTTCATCAATATTAGAAAGTAACGTTAATTACAAAAATTCTGTTCGTACAAGTAAGGACAGCATGATGGATATTATTAACTACACTGTTCATAATGACATTATTATTCGTGTGCCAAATCAAGAATTGGATAAAACCTTAAGTGAAATTGCAGCACATATTGATTATCTTGATTTCAGAAAACTAAAAGCTGATGATGTTACTAAACAATATGTGAGTTCCAAACTTGCAGAAAATCGTTTCAATCATCACAAAGAAAGGGTAGAGCAACAAATTGATGCCAAGGGCAAAAAATTAAACCAAACTGTTGATGCTCAAAATAATTTATTTGAAAAACAAGAATGGGCGGATGAGTCAAAACTTAATTCTATTGAACTGACACACGACATTGCATATAGTACAGTAAGCATTGCTATTTACCAAAAAGAAACTACCAAAAAAGAGGCTTATGCTTATTCCTTCCCTTCAGAACCATACAAGCCTGGATTTGGCACAAAGTTTATAGAATCTATAAGTGATGGTGCTAGCATTTTTGCTGAAATCTTCTTGTTTTTTGTAAAGCTATGGCCAATAGCTCTTTTATTAGTGGGTATCTTTGCTTTAATCAAATTGTTATTGAGACAAAAATGGTTTGCTTAAAATTTCCAGTTACTGTCAGTTCGAGTAGTTCTGTGTTTTCGCAGAACCTATCGAGAACATATCGCAGCTTCTCGATACACATTTGCAAAAAACAAAGCAAATGTTACTCGAAGTGACATAAACGCTTGTATTTATTATTGCCAAAATCATTAATAAATGTATTTTTGTAGCCTGTTAAACAATGGCTTTAGCTATGTGTTTACCTTAAAAGCTTTACAAAACATGATTACTGTTCAAACACCTATTGTTAATTCAGACACCATTTTAAATTATATTCCTCAACGCCCACCAATTGTGTTGATTAGTAGAATTTATAAATGCGATGAAGCTTCTGTAATTACAGGTTTTGATATTGTTGATGAACATTTCTTAACTCAAAATGGAGTTCTAACTGAATCCGGGATTGTAGAAAACATGGCGCAAACAGCAGCAAGTATGGCGGGTTACGAAGCTGTGGTAAATAAAACGCAACCGCGCATTGGCTTCATTGCTAATGTCAAAAACTTAGTCATTCATCATTTGCCAAAAACTGGTAACGAAATTTTAACGGAAGTCTCTACAAAAACACAAGTGATGAATGTTTCTATCATCGAAGCAAAATCATTTTGTAATAATGAATTGGTTGCTACTTGTGAAATGAAAATCTTTTTACAGGAAACCGCATAGATGAGTGTTTTGGTTGACATACAACATGTATCTAAAAAATACAAAGAAGCGCCGAGAGCAGCTGTTAACGATTTATCTTTAACAATTAATCAGGGAGATATATTTGGCTTACTTGGACCTAATGGCGCAGGAAAAACTACGTTTATCAGCATGTTATGTGGCTTGTTTCCTCCATCTAGTGGCGAAATTTACATCAATGGTTATACTCATAAAACTAATAGTAAAGCCTGTAAACAATCTATTGGTGTGGTTCCTCAAGAAATTGCTTTATATCCAAAACTAACAGCTTGGGAAAATTTAATGTTCTTAGGGCACATGTATGGTTTAAGTGGGCCTTCATTAAAAGAAAAAGTAAAAGAAAATTTAAGCATCTTAGGTTTAGAAGCTAATATGCATCAAAAGGTGGTTTCTTATTCTGGTGGAATGAAACGCCGCGTAAATTTAATTGCTGGTTTATTACATAATCCACAATTGCTGATTCTAGATGAGCCAACGGTTGGTGTAGACGTTCAATCGAAGCAAGCTATTATTGAACGTTTAAAAAAACTGAATAAAGAAAATGGTATGACTATTTTATACACGTCCCATCATTTAGATGAGGCCGAAGATTTTTGTAGTCACATTGCTATTATTGATGATGGTAAATTAATTACTCAAGGCGCAACAAAAGAATTAATAACTGCAAATAGTTGTAATAGTATTGAAGAAGTGTATTTAAAAATTACAGGGATAAAATTTAGAGACAAATAAATTAATTTGCGCTTCATGACTCTGCTCGAAGTGACAAAAAATAAAAATAATGAAATTACTATACAGCATATATAAAGAATACAAAGTCTTGACTCGTGACAGAGCAGGGCTTGCTATTACTTTTATTATGCCCACCGTTTTAATTTTAATTATTACTTTGATTCAAGATACCACCTTTCGTTCAGTAAACGAAGCTTCTGTGCCATTGTTAATTGTAGATAGAGATCATGATTCTTTGTCAAATACCCTAGAGAAATCTTTAATCCACTCTAAATTTTTTGTGATTACTAAAAAACAATTAAGTGATGAAGAAACAAAAAAAGAAATTGCTACAGGAAAATTTTTCATTGGAATTATCATTCCCGAAAATACCAGTAAAAAATTAAGAGAGAAATCTTCTGCTCGTATCTCAAAATTATTAAGCAGCTTTAGCGGAGATAGCACTTCCCTTGAACAAACTTTAGATACTACTAAATTAAAGGTGCAATTGTATTTTGACCCTATTACTAAAAAATCATTTAAAACAACGATTAGTAATTCTATTGAGCGCATTATTTCGCAAATAGAAATGCAAAGTATGGTAAGTTCTTTAAATGAAAAAATGAAAGAAAATTTTCCTTTAGCTACTCCCTCCAAATTAGAACTCACTCCTATTGTAAGTTTAACAGAAGAATACGCATCTTATAATAATTCTTCTATTATTCCAAACTCTGTTCAACACAATGTGCCAGCATGGACATTATTTGCCATGTTTTTTATTTGTATTCCCTTAGCAGGAAATATTATTAGAGAGCGTGATGATGGCAGCGCCTTTAGATTATTGACTATGCCTGGCTCTTATATGATTGTAATTTTAGGTAAAATGTTGACTTACGTAATCGTAAGTTTAATTCAATTTGCTTTAATGTTATGTGTAGGTGTTTTTATTTTACCATTACTTGGTTTACCTGAATTAAATATTGGAAACAATTTACCTGTTTTGTTTTTAGTGGCATTTTCTGCTGGCTTAGCCGCTACAGGTTTTGGATTGTTAGTGGGAACAATTGCTACCTCACATGATCAAGCATCATTATTTGGCGCTGTGTTCGTTATTATATTAGCTGCTATTGGTGGCATTTGGGTGCCAACATTTGTGATGCCCGAAGTGATGAAAAAAATCGCTGTAATTTCTCCTCTTAACTGGGGATTAGAAGCCTTTTATGGGATTTTCTTACGCAACTTTGGCTTTAAAGAAATTTTTCCTGAAGTAGCAAAATTACTAATTTTCTTTGGTGCCTCTCTTGGCGGTTCATATTTGTATCAAAAGTATAAGAGATTGAAGTAATTTTATTCAACAACTTTAATTTTATATTTTCGATATAGCACTTCTCCACTTTCAACTTTGCATTTCATACTTAAAAAAATAAATGAGTTTACTTTAGCTTGAGTTAAGAAGGATAGATTTATTCCATCTGCGTTGGTTCCTTTAAAGGATTTTGTTCCATGCTTTCCTCCAACATTAAGTGCAATGTCTAAAGAAACCCATGTGATTTTTTTAGGAAAATCAGGAATGATTTCACTGAATGATTTTGTACTTTGTACTTTGGTTTTTTTAACTGTATAAACTTTGTTAGCTAAGTTTTGGGAAATACCAATCGATACAAGCAAAAAGAATTGTATGCAGAACAAGTAATTTCTCATTTGTATTTTTCTATTTCACAATTTTAATCTTGTAGGTTTGTGCTACAACACGTCCAATACCATCCTTGTATTTTAAATCAATATACACTAATGATTCAGGTTTCGCAGTCTTGAAGAAAGCTGTTTTCTTATCATCTATTACTCCACTATTTCCAATTATAGTGTTTGATTTTGATCCATTACTATTAGACATTTCAAAAGATAGTATTTTTGCATCGGCTGGCAAATCAATCAGTAATTCATTTAGTGTTTTTACTTCACTTAACTTTGATTTTTTAATCTTGATTTCTGCTTTTTCCTGAGAAAATAGTATAAATGGAGCTACTATTAAAATAAGAGTTATAAAGTGTTTCATAAAATTTCTTTTAGGATTATAAAATTATTGTTTTTATTTAATTACCATCCAAGCCATTAAACCTGTTGAAATCTCTAAAGCCTTCTCATCAATATCAAAAGTCGACGTATGAACACCTGAAGTAATTCCTTTAGCTTTGTTGCCAGTACCTAAACGATAAAAACAACTTGGTACTTGTTGGGTAATGTAAGCAAAGTCTTCGGCTGTCATGCGTAATGGTAAATCCTCTACGTTTTCTTTTCCTAAATACTCGATAGCTGCTTGTTTACATTGTTGAGTTACCTCAGCATCGTTGGTTAAAAATGGGTACCCATCCATAATATTAATATCTGCGTTGGTGCTATATTTTTCGGAAACAGTATTAATAATCTCTGTGATTTTTATTTTTACATCTTTTCTCCATGCTTCATCCATGGTTCTAAAAGTGCCAGCTAAATAAACGCTTTCGGGAATCACGTTGGTTGCACCTTTTCCCTCAATTTTTCCAAACGCAATAACTGTTGGAATATTATTTTGTGTATTTCTAGCAACACCCTCTTCATCTATCGTAAACGGAAATTGTTTTTCTATCTCTGTAATAATATGTGCCGCTACTACTAAAGGATTATTGT
>JBKJPW010000197.1:0-2579 GCA_046594225.1 Bacteroidia bacterium | reverse complement strand
GAAACAAAATTTAGTGATTATAAAGACTTAGTCGCTAAGCGAGAAGCTCAAGAGAAAAAACTAAAGGAAGAGTTTGAAGCCAAACAAGTTGCTTTTGCCGCAGAAGAAAAAGAGATTACCAAAAAAATGATTGAAGAACGAATTCGTTGGCAAAAAGAACAAGAAGAAAAATTTAAAAGTCAATCAATTACAATGAATAATGAATTTAAAGTCACTCGTATTTTCAAAATTAATAATTTCGGAATATGTAATTCAGATTGCCCAACTAGTATGCCAAAAGGAGAGGAAATAAGTCCGATTTATACCATCAATAATACTGGTACATTTATTAAGGCTGAACGTACATATCTAATTTGTCACAGTAAAAATGCAGTTTATAATTTTGATAATACACCTATTTCTTATGATCCAAAAGACACTTACAGTTTATGCGTGTTAGCAAACGGTAAACTATACTTATGCGATAAAACACAATTAGGAACCTGTTTCACAAACAAGCAAAATAAAATTCCTGTAAAAGAAGTAAGTACCGATGTAGATGATTCTTACGAATTGAAAAAGGCATTGGGAATATAAAACAAAGAACAAACAAACTATATTTCGACAAGCTCAATAACCATGAAAAAAATTGTATTAGCAACGATTGCACTAGCTACGCTTTGCCTTTCTTTCACTAAAGAAAAACCATTTATTCCTCCTGGAACCGTGCAAATTAATGATACGTTATTTGCAGATGAAACTGAAATAACAAATAGTGCATGGCAAGAATATGAATACTGGACCAAGGGTATTTATGGTGTGAATTCAAAAGAACATTTAGCAACAATGCCAGATACAACTGTTTGGCGAGAGAAAAATTCATATAACGAGCCTTATGTTCAATATTATTACAGACATCCTGCCTATAAAGAGTATCCTGTTGTTGGCATTAGCTATGAGCAAGCTGTTGCTTATTGTAAATGGAGAACAGATAGAGTAAAAGCATTTTTGACATTGGGAAAAAGATATAAATACTTTGATTTTGAATACCGTTTACCCAATAAAACTGAATGGGAAAAACTAGCAGAGTTTTCGAGTCATGTCATTAATAATAATGGAAAAGATGACAAGGGAAAGTATCGAATAAATTGTGCGCACCCTGATACAATAGGAACTCCGTACCCTGATGTTACAGCTCCAGTAAAATCTTATTCTAAAAGCCTTTACGGTTTATATAACATGCTTGGTAATGTTGCCGAAATGACAAACGAAAAAGGAATATCAAAAGGTGGTAGCTGGAGAAACAGATTAGAAGAATGTAGAGTGGGAAAAGATCAAGAATATACTAAACCAACAGCTTGGTTAGGATTTAGATGTGTTTGCGTGGTAAAGAATAAAGGGAATAGTTAGGTTTAATTTCATACTTAAAAATTGTTCGACCCCGAAGGGGTCGTATATGAATAGAAATATTTTTTAATTATTCACGTGCGACCCCTTCGGGGTCGAATATATAATTATAATCTGTTTGCCATAATTAAGATAGCAAACTAACCAACAAATCAATTTCCTGTTTTGTGTTAAAAGAATGTAAACAGATACGAATACGTTCTCGACCTTCTTTAACGGTAGGACTTTTGATAGATTTTATAAAAATATCTTTTTGAGATAATTTTTCTTCTAATTGTTGAGCCTGCTTATTACCAGCAATAATTTTACAATGAAGAGAACTCGTACTTTCTATAAATAATGTATCTAAATGAGATTGACTATTGAAATAGGCAATATTACTTTTTAATTTATCTATTTCATTAGTTTTAGAAAGCAATTGATAGGCTGCTTTTATTGCTAGAAGACTATGTTCGGGCATTGCTGTTGTATAAATAAAAGAACGCGAAAAATTAATTAAATAATGTTTTAATTCTTCACTTCCTAAAACTGCCGCTCCATGGCAACCCATGGCTTTTCCGTAAGTATAAATTCTAGCAAAGCAATCATCTTGTATGTTTAATTCTTGACACAAACCTTTTCCATGTTCTCCAAACACACCAATAGCATGTGCTTCATCAACTATTAAATGTAATTTATGTTGCTTGCATATATTTGCTAATTCAATTAATGGCGCGCAATCACCGTCCATAGAATAAACACTTTCCACCACAACATAAATTTCCTGAAACGATTCTTTATGTCTGATTATTAATTCTGTTAATGAATTAATATCGTTGTGTTTAAATTTATAATATGTAGCGTAACTTAAACGGATACCATCAATTAACGAAGCATGAATTAATTCGTCGCTTAAAATTAAATCGCCTTTTTGAGGGACACTTGAGAATAATCCTAAATTTGCATCATAACCAGAGTTATAAATTAATGCGGATTCCGCTTTATGAAATTGAGCAATGTTATTTTCAATTTCATTAAACAATAAAGAATTACCGCTAATTAAGCGAGATCCTGTAGAGCCTGATTTTATTGATGATTCAAGGTTTTTCATTTCCTCAAATAAATAACCTTGAGATGAAAATCCTAAATAATCATTACTCGAAAAATCAATTTTAGGATAAATCGGTTTTAAAGAACGAAAAAGATTTTTTTCT
>JBKJPW010000090.1:0-30654 GCA_046594225.1 Bacteroidia bacterium | reverse complement strand
GATCCACAGGAAGCAGTTATTGCCGAACCAGGAAGTTTTATGATGATGACCGACGGTGTGCAAATGCAAACGTTGTTTGGTGATGGAAATGAAAGTGGTTTTATGGGTAAGTTATTTACAGCAGGTAAACGCTTGTTAACCGGCGAAAATTTATTCATGACAGTTTACACCAATAGCTCCCAACAAAAACGTCAGGTAACTTTTGCTGCGCCTTATGCCGGTAAAATTATTCCGATGGATTTAGCACGCTTAGGTAATAAAATCATTTGCCAGAAAGATAGTTTTTTATGTGCAGCTAAAGGTGTACAGGTTGGTATAGAATTTCAAAAGAAATTGGGTACAGGTTTATTTGGTGGCGAAGGATTCATCATGCAAAAATTGGAAGGTGATGGAATGGCATTCGTTCATAGCGGTGGACATGTAATTGAAAAATCATTACAACCGGGCGAAGTATTAAAAATTGATACAGGTTGTATCGTTGCTTTTACAGCCGATGTGCATTACGATATTCAATTTATTGGTGGTGTTAAAAACACATTGTTTGGTGGCGAAGGTGTTTTCTATGCAGTACTTAGAGGACCTGGAAAAGTGTGGATACAGACTTTACCAATCAGTCGTTTGGCCGGTAGGATTTTATCTTATGGCAGGGGTGGTAGAAAAGAAGAAGGAAGTATTTTAGGTGGCTTAGGAAATTTATTAGACGGAGACGGGATTTAAAGAAATAAGTTTTTAGTTATTGGTTGTTGGATAACCACTAGTAAATCAGGTTCAAACAACAAACAACAAAATTCAAAAAACAAATTGGTATGGCAAAAGAAATAGCAAGTTATAACGAAGACAGTATTAAATCCCTCGATTGGAAAGAGCATATTCGTATGCGACCTGGGATGTACATCGGTAAATTAGGCGATGGTACAGCTTTTGACGATGGTATTTATGTATTAATCAAAGAGGTGATGGATAACTCTATTGATGAGTTTATGATGGGCGCGGGGAAGAAAATTGAAGTAGCCGTGAAAGAAGGTGTGGTTTCTATTAGAGATTATGGTCGTGGTATTCCTTTAGGAAAAGTAGTGGAGGTTGTTTCTAAAATAAATACGGGTGGTAAATACGATAGCGATGCCTTTAAAAAATCAATTGGTTTAAATGGTGTTGGTACAAAAGCGGTAAATGCTTTATCTATTAATTTCAGAGTGACTGCTTTCCGTGACGGGCAATCTAAGACAGCAGATTTTTCTTGCGGTAATTTGGTAAAAGAATCGAAGCTTGAAAAAACAACCGAAGCTAATGGTACGTATGTAGAGTTTAGACCGGATGACACCATCTTTAAAAAATACCATTATATCCATGAGTATATTGATAAGATGTTATGGAACTATGCGTTCTTAAATACAGGCTTAACTTTATTCTTTAATGGACAAGTTTATAAATCAGATAATGGCTTAAAAGATTTATTAGAAAAAAACATTACTGGAGAAATTATTTATCCTATCATCCATTTAAAAGGTGATGATATTGAATTAGCCATGACCCATAGTAATGAACATTATTCAGAAGAATATTATTCTTATGTTAATGGTCAGTATACAACACAAGGTGGAACGCATCAAGCGGCATTCAGAGAAGCGGTTGTGAAAACGATTCGTGAGTTTTATAAAAAAGATTTTGATCCAGCTGATGTTCGTAAATCTATTGTCGCTGCTGTTTCGGTTCGTGTGCAAGAGCCAGTGTTTGAATCACAAACCAAAACAAAATTAGGATCTCAGGAAGTTGCGCCTGGCGGACAAACCATGCGTTCGTTCGTTAATGATTTTATCAAGCAACATTTAGATAATTATTTACATAAAAATCCTGAAACGGCACGAGCTATTGAAGCTAAGATTGTTGCTAATGAGCGTGAGCGTAAAGAATTATCAGGTATTCAGAAGTTAGCAAGAGAACGCGCTAAAAAATCAAACTTACATAATAAAAAATTACGCGATTGCCGTGTGCATTTAGATGATTCTAAAAACCCACGTGCACATGAAACCACTTTATTTATTTGTGAGGGAGATTCGGCCAGTGGTTCTATTACTAAGACCCGTGATGTAAATACACAAGCTGTATTTAGTTTAAAAGGTAAGCCGTTAAATTCTTTTGGATTAGGTAAAAAAATAGTTTACGAAAACGAAGAATTTAATTTATTGCAAGCCGCTTTAAATATTGAAGATAGTTTAGAAAACTTAAGATATAATAACGTGGTGGTAGCTACAGATGCTGATGTGGATGGAATGCATATTCGTTTATTATTACTAACGTTCTTCTTGCAGTTCTTTCCTGATTTAATTAAAAACGGACATGTATATATATTACAAACACCATTGTTCCGTGTTCGTAATAAAAAAGAAACCGCTTATTGCTACAGTGAGGAAGAACGTAAAGCTGCCATTGCTAAATTAGGACCTAAGCCAGAAATCACTCGTTTTAAAGGATTAGGTGAAATTTCTCCGGATGAGTTTAAACACTTCATCGGAAAAGATATTCGTTTAGAACCAGTATTGTTAGATCAACAAGCATCTATTCAACAATTATTGAGTTACTATATGGGTAAAAATACGCAAGACAGACAAGAATTTATTATTGAAAATTTACGTGTTGAGGTTGATGCAGAGGAAGAGCTATTGAAATAATGAGTTACAAGTTTTGAAAGTTATAAAGTTTGAAAGTTCAATCACACGAACTTTTTAAACTTTCTAAACTTTCCAACTTTCTAAACTAAAAAGAATATGGAAGAAAATACAAATAACGAACACAACGAATTAGGCTCAGTAAAGCATGTATCAGGTATGTTTAAAACCTGGTTCATCGATTACGCATCCTATGTAATTTTAGAGCGTGCTGTTCCTGCTATGGAAGATGGCTTAAAGCCAGTACAGCGACGTATTTTACATAGTATGTGGGAGCTAGAAGATGGACGATACAACAAGGTTGCCAACTTAATTGGTAATACCATGAAATATCATCCGCATGGTGATGCTAGTATTGGTGATGCATTGGTAGCAATTGGGCAAAAAGACTTGCTAATTGATATGCAAGGAAACTGGGGTAATATTTTAACGGGAGATAGCGCTGCTGCTCCGCGTTACATTGAAGCTCGTTTATCAAAATTAGGACAAGAAATTATTTTCAATCCTAAAACAACCAATTGGGGAATGAGTTACGATGGTCGTAATAAAGAACCAATTACGTTGCCAGTTAAGTTTCCTTTAGTATTAGCGCATGGTGTTGAAGGTATTGCAGTTGGTTTAGCTACTAAAATTTTACCACATAATTTCAACGAATTAATTGATGCGTCTATTCAAATTTTACGTGGACGTAAAGCCGTTATCTATCCTGATTTTATAACTGGTGGTATTGCAGATTTTAGCGATTACAAAGATGGATTACGTGGTGGTAAAGTAAAAATCAGAGCACGTGTTAAGGAATTAAATCCTAAAACATTAATCATTACCGAAATTCCATTTAGTACAACGACTGGTTCTTTAATTGATTCGATTATTGCAGCTAATGATAAAGGAAAAATTAAGGTTAAAAAAGTAGAAGATAATACGTCTGAAAACGTTGAAATTTTAATTCACTTACAACCGGGTATTTCTGCTGATAAAACCATTGATGCTTTATACGCTTTCACAAATTGCGAATTAAGTATTTCTCCGAATGCTTGTATTATTGAAGATCAAAAGCCTCGTTTTGTTGGCGTTAGTGAAATTTTAAAAATCTCTACTCACCAAACATTAGCTTTATTAAAGCGTGAGTTAGAAATTGAATTAAGTGAATTACAAGAGAAATGGCATTTCTCTTCGTTAGAAAAATTATTTATTAAAGAAGAAATGTATATCGACTTTAAGAAATATTCTAACAGAGAAACGTTATATGAATATTTATATGAGCGATTTAAACCACACCGTAAAAAATTAATCCGCGAAATTACGGATGAAGATTTACAACGTTTAACTCAAATTCCAATGATTCGTATTACTCGTTTTGATAGTATCAAAGCAGAGGAACACATGAAAGAGTTGGATGCTAAAATTGAAACGGTTAAAGGTCATTTAGCTAACTTAATTGATTACGCCGTTGAGTACTTTAAAAATTTAAAGAAAAAATACGGAGCAGGCAGAGAACGTAAAACAGAAACTAAAGAATTAGAAACCATTGTTGCTACAGAAGTAATTATGGCTAATGAAAAGTTATATGTGAATCGTGAGGAAGGTTTTGCTGGTAAGAGCTTAAAGAAAGATGAATTTGTATGTGATTGTTCTGACTTAGATGAAATTATTGCCTTTACTAAAGAAGGTAAAATGAAAGTGTTTAAAGTAGCTGATAAAGTATTTATTGGTAAAGACATTGTATACATTGCCATCTTTAGAAAAAATGATGAGCGTACAACGTATAACATGATTTACACCGACGGGCCAAAAGGTGTAACGTTTATTAAGCGCTTTAATGTAACTGGAGTAACGCGTGATAAAGAATACGATTTAACAAAAGGTTCACCAAATTCAAATGTGCATTGGTTTACTATTAATCCAAATGGCGAAGCTGAAAAAGTACAAGTTATTTTAAAACCAGTTGCAGGTTTACGTAAATTTGAATTAGATATTGATTTTGCTGATATTCCAGTAAAAGGAAGAGCCTCTACAGGGAATATTGTTACGAAGTATGCTATTAAAAAAGTATTATTAAAAACAAAAGGCACTTCAACATTAGCGGCTGAAGATTATTGGTTTAATGATGCTGTTCATCGTTTAAATAGAGATAGTAAAGGAACCTATTTAGGTAAGTTTGCAGGTGAGGATAAAATCTTAACCATTACAAGTAAAGGACAATATAAATTGTATACTTATGATGTATTAAATCATTTTGATGAAGATATTATCTTAATTGAAAAATATTACCCAGAGTTAGTGTTGTCTTGTATTTATTATGACGGCGAAAGCAAATCTTATATTACGAAGCGCTTTACTCCAGAAAACACAACTACTAAAACATTAATTATTACTGAGAATGAAAATTCCCGTATGGAATTAATAACTTCTCAAATATTACCTGTAGTTGATATTAAGTTTAATAAGGAAAAAGATAAAGTCATTCCTGATGAAGCAGTTAATTTAGTAGAGTTTGCCCCAATGGTAAATATGAAAGCTAAAGGAAAAAAATTAACCTCTTATAAAGTAAAAGAAATTAATTTGCGTATTAGCGAAGAAATTATTTTAGACGATTATGACTCAGAAGATCAACAAATTGGAGACAATGGAATGTCGCCAATGGAATTGCATCGCAGAGCCATGGCAAAATTGGATCCAAATAATTTTAAAGGAAAAGACGGACAAATTAATTTTGAGTTTTAGAAAAGTTTAGGTATCAAGCGTCACCCTGAACTTGTTTCAAGGTCTCGTGAGATGCTGAAACAAGTTCAGCATGACAATATGTTTCTATACAACCTCGGCATACACTTATTTAAATTAGGATTACAATTGGTTTCGCCATTTAATCCTAAAGCAAAATTGTGGCTAGAAGGAAGAAAGAATTGGCAAGAGCATTTAAAATCAAAAGTTAATAGTTTGGATTTAGAACATGCCATCTGGTTTCATTGCGCTTCCTTAGGGGAATTTGAGCAAGGCAGGCCAGTGATTGAAAAAATCAAGAAAGAGAATCCTTCACAAAAAATTGTGTTAACCTTTTTCTCTCCTTCAGGATTTGAGATTCAGAAAAACTATCCTTTTGCAGATTTAGTGACCTATTTGCCTTCTGATACGCCTGCAAATTCAATAGAGTTCTTATCTATTTTAAAACCCAAAATAGCCATTTTTGTGAAGTATGAATTTTGGTTAAACTATTTGTTTGAATTAGATAAAAAAGAAATTCCTGCGTTTTTAATTTCTACAGTCATAAAAAAACATCAAACGTTTTTTAAATGGTATGGCGGGGATTTTCGTAAAGCTTTAAAAACCTATAAAACGATTTATACACAAGATGTATATTCTATTAAGTTATTGCGTGTTTTAAAAGTTAGTACTGGCGTATTAACTGGAGATACTCGTTTTGATAGGGTTTTGCAAATTTGCTCATCTCCAAAAAAAATAAAAGAGATTGAAGATTTCGCAAAAGACTCTTTTGTGGTTGTTGCAGGAAGTAGTTGGCAAAAAGATGAGGATTATTTAATTGAATCTTATATGAACTTAAAACAAACGCATCCTCATTTAAAATTAATTATTGCGCCACATGAGATTGATAAGAAAAACATTGATCGCTTAAAAAATCTCTTATCAAAAAATAATTTATCCTATCATTTATTTTCTGATGACGATACAAATTACACTCATCCGATTTTAGTAATTAATGCTATTGGTTTTTTATCTTCTATATATCAGTATGGTACGATTGGCTTTATTGGTGGTGGATTTACAGATGGTATTCATAATATATTAGAACCAACTGTTTATGGCTTGCCTGTTATTTTTGGACCAAATTATAAAAAATTTAATGAAGCCTTTGAAGTCATTAATTTGAATGTTGGTTTTAGTGTTTCTGATTCTATTGAATTATCAAAGCAATTGACCATTTTTTTAAATGACAAAGCTGTTTTAGCTGAATCATCTCGCTTAGCTAAAAATTATGTGCTTAAAAACTCTGGCGCTACCAATAAAATTGCAAACGATTTAAAACCTTATTTGTTATCCTAAGAAAATATAACAGAAGATGGTGATAAGGAGAATTCCAATCGCATCTAAAACTAAGCCTACTTTAAACATATCTTTCATGTCTATACGCTTAGTGCCAAATACTATGGTATTTGCCGCTGTAGCCACAGGTAACATAAAACCTAAAGATGCAGCAAAGGTAGCTGGAATCATTAACAGCAAAGGAGGTAAGTCTAAATCTTTTTGTAAGGCAATCATTACTGGAATGGCTAATTGAATACTTGCAATGTTAGATGCAAATTCACTAATAGTAGTAACAATGATGCATATTCCTAAAATTATAAAAATAATGTGAACTCCTTTTAATGCTACTAAGCAATTTGCTAACCAATCACTTAAGCCCGATACGTCAAATCCGTAAGCTAAAGCAAAACCACTTCCGAACATTAAAATAATATCGTAGCGTATTTTTTTAGCATCTTCCCATTCTAGTAATGATTCGCCTTTATTTTTTTTGCTTGGAATTAAAAATAATAATATAGCGGCTAAAATTGCTACAGATGCATCATCCACTAATTTTGGATTATAGAATAAATGATTCCATCCTTTGTAAGTAAATGTTTCAAATACAATGTCAGAACGTGTAAACCATAACAACATACAGGAAATAAAAATACCTGCTATCCATTTTTCTTCGTACGAAAGTTTACCTAAAGTAGTATAATGATTTTTAAAATGATTCTTACCTAAATTCGTAATGGTTACTTTTTTACGCAAGTAGTAGAAACGTAGTATGAAAAAAGTAGCCACTAAAAATAGTGCAGATAAAGGAAAACCAATAGAAGCCCATTTAAAAAAATTTAAATCATTTAATGTTGGAAATGCTTCTTTATAGGCTTTAAAAAAATACATGTTAGGTGGTGTACCAACAGGTGTTGCCATTCCGCCAATAGTTGCCGCAAAAGCTAGTCCTAATAAAATAGCTGCGGCAAAGCGCCCTTTACTTTTTTCTCCTTGTATAAATTCGTCCGTTTCACTAATTAATGCCATTACAGCGCCAAATAGCATCATCACCGTTGCTGTGTTTGAAATCCAATTACTAATTAAATAGGCAGATAACATCACTCCTAATAAAATATGATGTGGCTTGGTTCCAACGAGCGAAAGTATTTTAATTGCAATGCGTTTATGTAAATGCCATTTTTCGATAGCAAAGGCCAGCATAAATCCTCCAATAAATAAAAATATCACGCTATCAGTATATTGTTGAGCAACTGATTTAGTGTCGGCAATACCTAGTAAGGGTATTAATAAAAAAGGAACTAATGCTGTTACAGCTAAATGCACAGCTTCGGTAAACCACCATAAACTCATCCATACTGCAATACCAGCCATTAAGGTTACATTTGGGTTTGCAGGATCTAGATTAGTGAATAGCCATATGCAAACGGCTACTAAAGGACCTAATAGTATGAAAAGATATTTTATGGTATTTTTACTCATTATATAGTAAACAAATTTAGTATTTATATCTTATGGAGCAGTACCGATAGTTATCGGTATCGCAGAAATCGCTGATTTTTTTGATGTATAAAAATACTGTTAAAATGAATTTCTTATAATCTTTCTATGTATTTTTGAAACACAAATTAATTCTGCTATATATCTCTGCGTAATCAGCGAGATCGGCGGGAAATAAAGGTTGAGTATGAAAATTATTTTTATGGGTACGCCCGAATTTGCCGTAGCAAGTTTAGATATATTAGTTCAAAACAAGTATGATGTTGTTGGTGTGGTTACTGTGCCCGATAAACCAGCGGGTAGGGGACAGCAACTTCAACAATCTGCCGTAAAAAAATATGCCTTAGAAAAAGGCTTACATATTTTACAACCAGATAAATTAAAAGACGAGTCATTTATCAATGAACTAAAAAAATTAAATGCCGATTTACAAATTGTAGTTGCTTTTAGAATGTTGCCTGAAGTAGTTTGGAATATGCCATCTCTTGGCACATACAATCTACATGGTTCTTTATTACCTAAATACAGAGGCGCAGCTCCAATTAATTGGGCAGTGATTAATGGGGAAACAGAAAGTGGAGTGACTAGCTTTAAATTAAAGCATGAAATTGATACAGGTAATATGTTATTTCAGGCAAAATCGCCCATTAGTAAAACAACAACTGCTGGCGAATTGCATGATACATTAATGCAAGTTGGCGCCGACTTAATTTTAAAAACAGTAAAAGCGATTGAAAGTGGTAACTATGAATTGAAGCCGCAAGATGATACGCAAAGTATTCATGCGCCAAAGTTATTTAAAGAGACCTGTAAAATCAATTGGAATAATACTTCTGAAAAAACATATAATTTAATACGTGGGCTTTCGCCTTATCCTGCTGCTTTTACAGAGTTTGTAGATAAAAATAATCAAACGCTAGGATTAAAAATATTTATTTCTGAAATGGAAATAACTAGCCACTCATTAAATACAGGAACTGTTGTGAGTGATGGTAAAACATTTTTAAAAGTTGCTTGCGCTGACGGATACCTATATATAAAGGAGTTACAGATGGCAGGTAAAAAGCGCATGTTAGTTGAAGAATTTTTACGTGGCTTTAAAATCGATTCTGATTTTAAGTTTATATAGAGCTCTTGTATTCATTGATATAAAAGGGTTTCAAAGCCTTCCATAATTAAATTAAATCCACCTTTTTTTTGCATACACTATATATGTATAACGTATATAAGAGTAAAGTCTTTATTAATAGCAAATAACACTTATTAAGGGGTGAAAAGGGCTATTAATTGACATTTTAGAGATTTGTTGTAGGTTAAAGCCCCGATATAATAGAGATACAGGGCGTATTTATTAACAAAGTGCCATTTTATTAACAAAACAAGCACTTTTTTTTACAAAACACTTGACAAATAAGGATTAGCGTATACATTTGTAATGTAATTAATTTAAAAAAAGTTTAACCCTTAAAAACAAAACAAAATGAACAAAGCAGAATTAATCGAAGCAATCGCAAATGGATCAAAATTAACTAAAGCTGACTCTGGTCGTGCATTAGATTCTTGTATCGAAGCTATCAGCAAAGCGTTAAAAAAAGGAGATCGTTTATCTTTAGTAGGATTTGGATCTTTCTCAGTAGCTAAGCGTGCTGCACGTTTAGGTCGTAACCCTCAAACAGGAAAAGAAATTAAAATTGCTGCTAAAAAAGTAGTTAAATTTAAAGCTGGAACTGAGTTAGCTACAAACGTTAACAAAGGAAAATAATTAGGAAACTAATTTATCATTTAACCCCCGAGTTTACTCGGGGGTTTTTTGTTTTATAATTTTAATGGAACGCTGATAACGCAGATGGTTAAGATTAAATATGATTTCTCATTTTTTGCTTGATAATCAATCTTATACTTGTCTTTAGTTCGAAAAATCATAATCAATCATAAAAATTAGTGTCATCTGCGTTCTAAGTTTCTATTTAAATTGTACTTTTATAACAATGATTGACCGCCAGCGCATAGAACCATTTTCAAAACTCGAATTACTTGCCAAACAAGTAGTAGAAGGTTTTATTACAGGCTTACATAAAAGTCCGTTTCATGGTTTTTCAGTTGAGTTTGCAGAGCATCGTATTTATAATCCTGGTGAAAGTACGAAGCATATTGATTGGAAGCTATTCGGTAAAACAGATAAACTTTTTATAAAGCGTTACGAAGAAGAAACTAATTTACGCTGCCAAATTATTATTGATACATCTAACTCCATGCTTTTCCCTTTAGATCAAAAAAAGGAAGGTGAACTCAATAAATTATCATTTTCGGTTTATGCAGCAGCAGCTTTATTGCAGTTATTGAAAAATCAAAGAGATGCTTTTGGCTTAACCTTATTTGATTCAGAAATACACAAACACTTTAACGCCAAAGCCAATCCTACTCAGCAAAAAATGATTTATCATGAGTTGGAAGAGTTATTAAATAAATCAGTTTACGAACAAGCTTCTACAACTCAATCAGCAAGAGCTTTAGATCAGATTGCTGAAATTATTCATAAGCGTTCCTTAGTTGTTATTTTTAGTGATTTGTTTGAAGATCAATCTCACTTAGAATCTATTTTTGCGTCACTTCAACATTTAAAATATAAAAAACACGATGTGGTTTTATTTCATGTAACAGATAAAAAACATGAAATGGATTTTGAATTCGAAAACCGCCCTTATCATTTTATTGATATTGAAACAAAAGAAGAAATTAAATTAAATCCGAATCAAATTAAAGAAGTGTACACCAAAAAAATAAATGAGTACACGGAATCCATTAAACTAAAATGCGGGCAATACAAAATTGATTTTGTAGAAGCTGATATTAACCAAGGATTTGATGTAGTGTTGCAGACTTATTTAGTGAAGCGTGGAGCAATGCTGAAGTAAGTTGTTACTTGCCCAAACTTACCATTTTCTCAATTTCCTTATTCTGAATTTTGCCAAGAAATATAATTGCACAAGTTGCACCAATACCAGCATATAACATATCTGATTGCGTATCCCAAACATAACCTTGTGTTCCTAAAAATGAATCTGCAGACTCACCCGATTGAATGGCAACAAACCATTCTAAAAACTCATAAAATACACTGATACTAACACAAGTGCAGATAGTTAAAAACAAAAGCCATCCGCCCAGTTTAACTACTTGTTTTCTGATTAATAATTCTCTTACTATTATTGCAGGAATAAAGCCTTGGGCAAAATGCCCCACTTTATCATAATTATTTCGGCTTTGATGTAATACTTCTTTAATCCAATCAAATAAAGGAACTTCAGCGTAAGTATAATGTCCGCCAATAAATAAAATGTAGCAATGCACTAATATCAAAACATAAGTAAGATAGGTGAATTGAAACTTTTTAAATGTGAATACTAATATCACTAATCCGATAATAGATGGAAATATTTCCAAGAACCATGTAAAATTATCGTGAGGTTGAATGCCAGATATAATTAGGCCAATCAAAAATAAAGTAATAAGTGTATAATATTTTTTCATGAATCAAGTTCTTCATAAATTTAAAACATTTAGGCACATAAAAAAACTCATCTACTAAAAGCAGATGAGTTTTTATAAACTTTATGATCTATTATTTACTTGCTGGAGGCGCAACATAATATTTCAACGCTTCAGGCATAAAGGCTTTTAAACCCTCAATACGTGTTGCATCGCTAGGATGTGTGCTTAGCAACTCCATTGGTTTTCCTCCGCCACTAGCAGCTGCCATTCGTTCCCAAAAACTAACTGCGGCATTTGGGTTGTAACCTCCCATGGCGGCAAATATTAATCCCATTTTATCAGCTTCAGTTTCGTGGTTACGGCTAAACTTCAACATTCCTAATTGTGAGCCTATACCAAATGATTGTTGAAACAGCGCTTGTGTTAATGCAGGTTTTGTTTGTGTAGCGGCAGATAAGGCAGCCCCACCAAATTGCACTAACATACCGTTACTCATTCGTTCGCTACCGTGGCGCGCTATGGCATGAGCAATTTCGTGTCCCATTACCACAGCTAAACTAGCTTCATCTTGCGTAACAGGCAAAATGCCAGTGTATACAACTACTTTTCCGCCGGGCATGCACCAAGCATTTACCGCAGGATCTTCTACCACATTAAATGCCCATTGAAAACCATTTAATTGAGCGCTTAATCCTTTATCCGCATAATATTTTTCAACTGACTTTTGAATTTTTACACCAATGCCTCTTACCATTGCTACACGTTTATCAGTTTCAGGTAAAGGTTTATTTTGAGATAAAAACTTATCGTATTCCGAATAACTCATGGCCATCATCTCGCTTTCGGGAACTAAGTTTAATGAACGACGACCAGTAATGGCATTTTTTTGACAAGCATAAAGTATGGTTGCTAAAATAGAAGCTGTTATTATTAATTTTTTCATAAATTTTACTATGATGTTTAAGTACTTTGTCAGTTCGAGCGCCGCGCCCGAACATTGGCGGGTAGTCGAGAACAACTAAGTTCCTTCTTAGAACGCTTCTCGACTAAGCTCGATTGACAATTATTATATTTTAATTTATTTCTGCGCTCAAGCCTTTTTCTAAAAGAGTTTCGCAAATTGGTTTTAATTTTTCTATTGAGCCATTTTTAACTGCACACTTACCTGTATAATGAACTAAAGTAGCGCATTGTTCGGCTTGAATGGTATCGTGCCCGCAATACTTCGTTAAGCATTCTATAACCCACTCAAAGGTATTTACATCATCATTAAATAAAATAATGTTGTTTTCTTTTTTTTCTTTTGTAATGACATCAAGTTCTAATAACTCTTCAGTGTCCGTATAATTATTCGTCATCATATTACAAAGTTACGATTTTTTATCTAGAAAGATACTGAGTAGCCTCAGCCCCATATAATTTCTTACCGTCTTTATATACAGTAATATAGGCATCATTAATGCCGACAGAAATCGCTTCGTCTTTCAGTTTCTTGGCAAAAGAAGCTGCGGTAAAATTACCAATAGTGTATATATATAAGCTATTAATTACTACATTTTGTACTGGCCAAGTTTTAATATTTAAAAATTTAGATGCTACCTCATTTGGAACTTGATTTTTATAGGCTCCAATTTGTACTTTATAGGAAATACCAGCTTCATCTGCCTTCACTCCGTTTTCGGCTGTTGGTGCAGGGCCAGAAGTTACTCCATTTGAAAAAGCTGCTACTGTTGGAGTAGGAACATTATTTGTAGGTTGAGTTGTATTGTTAGCTAACGGCGTAACGTTTGTAGGAGTATTAACTGTGTTTGATGAACCACCAAAAATAATGGGGTTTTCAGTTTCCATTTTCAAGCTATTATTTTCTGTTTGTAGTTTTTGTCCTTCAGCAAACGGAATACGTTTAGCATTATAGTAAGCAGATACAAAAGCATCTTTTACGCCTAAATCAACTACTTTACGTTTATCTTCTAATAATCTATCCTTCATGTTATATATACCTGCTGTATATCGATATAATCCATTAGGTAGTTTCTCGGTATAAATTGGTTTTAAATTAAATAATTGTCCGCGTGTTACTTGTTTTGAGTAAACCCCAATTTGTACGGTGTATAATAAACCATTCATTTTTTCTAACTCATTGGTTACCTCAGCAAGTTGAGAGTCAGTAACAGAATTTGTTGCGTTAGTAGCTGGTGCTGTAAATGTATTTCTTGGCACGTTTGAATTAGCTGTAATACCCGCACTTGTATTAGCTGTTGGTTCAACTGTTTGTCCAGCTGCTTTGGCTTTGTCGGCTGCTTCACTTAAATTGATACGTTTCCCGTTATAGTATGCTACTACAAAGGCATCGTTATAACCTAAGTTTCTTAAATCATTTTTAACGGCATTAGCACTTCCGTATTGCTCAAAATTACCAGCCATATAACGGATATATCCACTTGGTGTAGTTTGTGCAATTACCGGTGTTAAACCTTTAAATGTGTTATTTGGTAATGGTGCTTTAAAAGCCCCAATTTGAACTTTAAAAACTAAACCATCTGGTATTTTTTCGTCAATAGGAATTGGTTTATCTGCCGTGTAAGCATTACTCTGCTTTACTTCAACGCCTTCAACTTTTAATTTAATAACAGGTGTGTTAGTTGTTGAATTATTTCCTGAATTATTATTTGGTCTGTTATTATTAGTTGCAACAGTATTATTAGTTGTGTTGTTATTAGTTACATTATTTGGTCGATTCGTATTAGTAGTATTATTACCAATATTAGCGTTGTTGTTTGAAGCCACATTGTTATTAGCAATAGTTTGATTTTCGCTAGCATTAGTGTTATTGGTTGTTGTATTATTTTTATTAGAGAAGTTAATAGCAACAGCATCTGGATTTGTAATTTGATTTAAGTTATTTAATGCCTCTACACCATATTTATTAGCATCGATTAATAAATTCTTCTTAGTACTTAAATCACTCGTTTGATTGGCTTTTGTAAATGCATCTTCTTTTTTAGCGAATGCTGTTTGGGCTTTTGTTTTTAAATTTGTTTGGTTATTATTTAGAGTAGCAGGTACAGCATTTAAACGAGAAGCATATTCTTTGTCGTTTGCTTGAACTAATAAGCTTAATCCTTCAATATGTGTTTGATTATTTGTATTTAACGTGTTTTTAGTTTCATTTAATTTAGCAAGAGCTTCTGGATTCTCTGATACTACGTTAGCTTTTTTAGGAACGTAGTTCGGGAACTTTTTTTTGTATATATCTAATAAAGATTGCTGTTTAAATAAAGCTTGGAATTCTTTTTCTTCAGCATTACTGTACCCACCTAGCTTTGCACCATCGGTAGGGTAGGCATTTGCTTCTTCCCTTAATTTTGTAGCTTGGTTTAAAAACAAATTAGCTTCGTTAGTAATCATATCTGCCGAACTTAATTCAGGAATGTTTTTGCCTTTAGCCATTTGTGCCAACTCTTCTAAACTTTGTTTATTTGCATCAAAAGTAGCTTTATTTAATTGCTGTTGTTTTTGACTAGCTTCTACTTTTTTACTTAATGCAGTTGCTTCTAAAGCTTTTGCGTCATTTATATCTTTATCTTTTTCCGCTCCTGCTTTTGTTGTGGATGATTTTCTTAATAAAGCAGCATCAGTATTTAGGTTATCCGCTTCAGAAAGTAAAGATGTTATAGCAGACTGATTGAGCATTACTGCTGCATTATTACTAGATGTTAATTGAGTAACATTATCTAAACTAGTAGCAATAAGTTTATCCTGAGCCAAAGCAGCATTTATTTTCTCGGTAGCTCTATCTTTTAATGCCCCGGCTTCAGCATCTAAATATGGATTAAATGTTAATATAGTTGACTCATTAGGGTTATTTAAATTATTTTTAATAGCAGCTGCTTCAGCGCGCACGCCATTGTCATTTGCATTTAAAGTGCTGCTGGTTTCGCTAGTTGAATTTGTTGTTGAGCTATTAGCAACTTCATTATTTGGTGTTATTGAATTTGTATTAGTTGCGTTATTGTTGTTTACAGTATTAGAGTTAGTGTTACTTGCATTGTTATTTGTAACTACTGAATTTGTATTAGATGCGCTATTATTATTTGCAATAACAGAATTAGTGTTACTTGTATTGTCATTTATCGCTACCGAATTTGTCTTAGTAGCGTTATTATCGTTTGCAGTTACAGAATTAGTATTATTCGCATTGTTATTTGTAACTACTGAATTTGTATTAGTTGCGCTATTATTATTTGTAGTTGCAGTGTTTGTATTGGTTGCATTTGGGTTGGCATTTCTATTAGTATTTGTAGTACTAATACTGTTTGTACTAGCAGCGTTTGTGTTATTTGTGGCTATAGCACCAGTGTTGTTTTTTGTTAATTCACTAGCTTGCACTAAGGCTTTAATGGCAGCTATTTCTTTTTCATTAGCTTGTAATAATAAGTTAGCTTTTTCGGCAGGTGTTTGTGCCGTTAAAGATTGACTGATTAATGCTTTAGCTTCACTGTTTAATTTGTCGGAACTTGCTTTAAAATCTTTAGCTTGTTGGTTATCTGCTTTATTAAATGCAGGGTTTTTAACCAATTTATCTGCTTGTAATTTTAATTCGTTTTGGTTCACTTTACTTAAAGCTAAATAAGCGTCAATTTGTAACTGTGAAGTTTTGGTAATTTCATTATTTACTTTAGCAATGGCATCAGCGGGGTTTGAACCTGAGTCCAACGTTTTTATCTGATAACTAGGATTTGCTTTCGATAATATATCCAAGGCTTTTTGTTGCTTAGCTAGCGCTTCATTTTCTTTTTCTTCGGCATTGCTTAATCCACCTAGTTTAGCTGTACCAGCAGGGTATGCATCTGCTTCGGTACGTAATTTTTGTGCTTGTCTAAAATTTAAAGAAGCTTCATCAACCAACATGTTTGCTTGAGAAATAGCATCACTTGTTTTATCGCCATTCATTTTTTGTAGTTCAGCTAAATTGCTGATATTATTATCAAATTTAGCTTTGTTTTGTTTTTGAGAAATAATTGCAGCTTCTAGCTTTTTGTCGATAGACAGTTTTTCGTTGTCAGTAGCTTGTTTTACTAATGCATCTTTTTCTGCGCCCGTTTTTGTAGCTGATTCCTTTCTTTGTTCGTAAGCTTTGTTATTTAATGCTTCTGCTTCATTCAATAATGTTTCAGGATTACCACTAGAGCTGTTTTTAATAGTAGTTTCTGTTTGTGTAATTGTATTATTCAATCCTGCTTCACTTTGTTTAGCTGCTGCATATTTTTGATCAGCTATTTGTTTTAAAGTATTGGATGTGCTTTCTAAATAAGGATTGTAATTAAATACCTGACTTGAAATAGTAGAACTTGCATTTACTTTATTTTTTAAATTACCTAATTCGTTTAAGAATGTTGTTTTATCAGCTCCAATAGTTGCATTAAGCGGTTTTATGACTTCATTACTTGCAATTATCGTTTCGTTACTGTTGGTATTTGAGTTATTGGCATTAGCAGTAATAGCTGTTTCGTTGCCGTTATTATTTATACTATTATTGGCAGCTATTGTATTACTGTTTGTGGCATTAACGGTTGTATTAGTTATAGCATTGGTTGTTTCGTTACTATTTTGGTTATTATTAGGAGTAATGGTTGTTGAATTGGTGTTGGAACTGGAATTGTTTGTAGCAATAGAATTGTTTTCTAGTTTAGTAATAGTACTATTATTGCTTGTAATAGCCTTATCATTATCTATTTTAAGTTTTTCTAAATTTTTTATTTCATCATTTAACCTTTTCTTTTCAATTGCACTGCTTGTTTTAGGTAATTCATTTTTATTTAGTGCTATTAAATCGCTTACCTCCTTATTATAAGTTTTTAATACATCGTTTTGTTTGGTAACACTTTCTTTATTTGTATTGTCGATAGTTGAGGAATTTATTTTTGATGCATATTTACTGGTAATACCTTCATAAGATAAAGCAGAGGTGGTTTTATTACTATTTTCAATTGAAGTGTTCGAATTAGTAGCATTTGAACTGGATGATGTGTTATTGATAGCTGTTGAGTTCTCGGTTGCATTATCACTTACATTATTGCTGGTAATTTCATCTGTTTTTTCGTTTAATATTCTTGCCGCAATTTGTATTTCCTGATTAACGCCTTCTACTTCATTTTTAAGCGATTCTATTTTCTGGTTATTTGTTGCTAAATCTTTATTTTTTAAATCTACTTCGTTATTTAATTCACGTATTTGTGCCGAAATATTTTCTTTAATAGATTTATCATTTTCATTAGCCAAATCTTTTTCTAAGTTTTCAGTTTCATTTTTTAAAGCATTTATTTCATTGGTAATACTATTACTTTTCTTTTCAGAACTTGTTAATTCTTGTTTTTTTAATTCTGATTCAGCTTTTAGCGAAGTTAATAACTCATTGGATTGATTTTTTTGTTTTGATAAATCATCTAACTCTTTTTGTATGCCTTCTAATTTGGTTAGAGCTTCCTTATTATTTTTATTTTTAATAACAGTTTCTAATTGTGTAATGTATTGATTAGTTAAGTCGGCCTCTTTTTGTTGTATGTCAGCATCTACCTCTAATTTCTTAGCCATGTTGGTAGCAGTATTAGCAACACCTGAAGCAATTTTAGCATCTTCTTTTAATTGATTTGCTTTTGTTAACTCTTCATTTTTTTTAGTAACATCTGTTATCGAATTGGCGTTAGTCATTGCCTCGTCGGCTTCTTTTTGTTTAGCAACCGATTCGGCTGTTTTTTGAGTGGCTAAGCCAAAAGCATCCTGTGCTTCTTGTTTTAATTTGGCAGCTTCGTCACTTGCTTCTTTAGCATCCGTTTTGGCAAGAGATAATAACTGTTCGTTTGTTACATTTTTATTAGTATTGTTTTTATCTGTTGTATTAGTTTCCGTATTACTAACTGTTGGATTGTTTGTGCTTACAGAGTTTAAGTTTTTATTTAAATCATTACCTGTTTGATTTTTATTTGCATCTTTAATTAAACTACTATTATATGGTTCGCTTTCATTAACTTCTAATTTTGCTTTTTTCTCAATCAAATCAATCATCATAGCATAGTTCTCATCAGAGGCGCCTCCATCAAAGTAATTTTTTATTTTTAAAATTTTATTTTCATAGGCTATCATTTGCTTATAAGGTTTCAAAGTATAAGCAACAGGAATATTTACTGCATCTGATTGTGTATTTATGCCTGGCGTTTCAACTGTAAACAAAAATTTACCACCGTTTGGTAATTCCATGTTATAGTCTCCATTATCTGCTGCTTGAAATGTTCCAACAATTTGCCCATCGGCCATATTCTTTACTGTAATTTTTGACTTAAGACTTTGCGAAGCTTCTTCTTTAACAACAGTGCCTTTTACTACAGCAAAATTCATTGGTCTACGCTCTGTGTTTATTTTTAAAACATCTAATTTTCCATACGGACTATATCGTCCAGTACTGAAAAATGCAATTTTTTCTAAGGAGTCGGTTACAAACAAAATATCATCATCGGGTGAGTTGATAGGAAACTCTAAGTTCTCTGGTTTACTCCACGATTGAGTAGCCACATCATAAGTAGTTTTAAATACATCATAGCCTCCCATACTGTTATGGCCTTTAGAACTAAAGTAAAGCGTTTTACCGTTTGGATGTAAGAAAGGATAATCTTCATCAAACTCTGTATTAATACTTGTAGGAAGCATGGTTGCTTTGCTCCAAGTGCCATTGGGGAGTTTATTTACATAATAAATATCTCTTCCGTTAGTACCACCTTCGCCATAACTTGAATAATAAAGTCTTTCTCCGCTTCGTGGTAAGTAAACAACTGATTTGTCTTTTTTCTTTTTATCATAGCCCGATTTATATTCATCAGGTTTTACTAATAATTTTCCTCCAATTTCTTTTACATCATATCCTTTAAAATAATCCGCTTCGTTTAATTGTTTTTTTGTGATAACTACTAAATCAGATAAATTAGAGAGTAAACGTTTGCCATTTTTACAAGCTTGAATTTCTCTATCTACTTGTAGTTTTTTTACAGAAGCAGCGCTACCTATTGCTTTGTATTCGGTATATAGTTTAATAGCTTCATCAAATCTGTAATTGATGTGGTATGTTTTGGCTAAATAAAACTTTGCATCTTTAGGTGCGTCGGCAGGATTTTTAGTGGCAAGTTGTAAGTAGGAATATGGTTTCTTTTTATCTGGTTCTGTATACAGCATACAAACGCCTAATTTATAATTGTAATCAGGATCTTTTGGATATAAGGAAACTAGCTGAGCAAATAATTTATAAGCTAAATTATAGTCTTCGTCTTCAAAATATTTTTCGGCTTGTTTTTTTAAATCACCTTCATCTTTTATTTGAGAATAAATGTCCTTGCAATAAAAAATTGCTAAGAAGATAAATAAGTAGCTAAAACGCATCCTATTTATACGAAGTGTATGACTAATATGATTCAGATTACTTATCAAATTTATCTAAAATAGCTAAAATATTTAGTATAAAGATGCTAGTTAACAAGAATTTGCATAATATTTACGGTAAAATAATGTTTTTATCCAATTTGAGATGTTTAAATGATTGACAGCTTTTATAGATTTTACTGCAAAAAAAAGAGTCTCGCTAATTAGCGAGACTCTTTAAAGTATTAAGAAATAAATATTATTTGCTTAAAACAACTTTTTTAGTAGTGATAGCACCGTTAGAGTTTAATTTAACGAAGTAAGCTCCGTTAGCTAAACTTGATAAATCAACAACATTATTACCTTTTACTAATGTATTAGTGTAAACTTTATCACCAATTACATTATAAACTTCAACCGAAGAATTAGCTTCAACTGCATTAATATTTAAGATACCAGAAGTTGGGTTAGGGAAAATAGCAATTACATCAGTATTAGTAATTGTTTTTACGCCAACACCACTAGTTACTTTTGTGATTATGATATCGTCTAAACGAACATTAATTTGTTGGCTTGGCCCAGATAAAACTCCTCTACCACCAATTGCAAAATAACGAGTTTCAGTTGCAGTAGCTACAAAATTTACTGAATCTTTTGCCCAACCTGCTGTAGTAGGAACTGCAGTAGGAACTAAAGGAGAATAAGGTAATAACACATCAGTCATAGACGCGATGTCGTTCATTAAACCTGAAAACACACCTGTTTCTCCATTTACTGCTAAACCTGAAGCAGTAGCAGATTTTTTCCAGAAAGAAATTTTGTATGTATCTCCGTTAGTTACATTCATACAAGGTAAAATATTCATAGTTTCATAAGTACCGTTTGGAACTGGACCAAATGTAGTATTGTTAAGAGTGTAATATAAAGCAATGCCTCCAGTGTGAGCATGGGTAGTTTGATTGCTGAATCCTAAGCCTAAACCAGCCCATGATTGAGTGATGCTGTTAAAATCATAAGATGTTTGAATACCATTTGTATAAGTAGTAGATGTTAAAGCAACTGGAATAGAGTTAACTACCATAGCAGAAGCCGTGTCGTTTGTTAAATTATTATCGCTAAGTGCAGCTGACCATGTTTTAATCATATACACATTTTGTGCAGAGAAGTTATAAACCACAGGGAAAATTACTAATGCAGAATCGCCAGGAGCTAAAGGACCAGGGTATAAAAATGGCGCAGAAGGCACTCCATTAACACTATAGTTTACAGGAATATTACTTTCTGTAGTGTTACCTAAGTTTTTAATTTGAGATACAACTGTATGAGTACCTAATGAACAGTTTTGTTCAGCAGCAAGTGTTGTTGCTCCAGTTAAAACGCCAATAGCATTAGTTGTGATATTAACTGATGGTGCAGAAGCATCAAGGATGTTAAATGAACCGGTAAAATCAGCAGGACTTGGACCGTATCCATCGCCACTTACACTGTATGTACAAACAATATTTCCTGTCATAGCTAAAGGCACAGTAATATTGATTTGAATTGGGTAGCTACCTGGTCCACCGCTAGCATTCGAAGCACAAATACCACCGTAATAGTTGTCATCATTACCCCAAGAAATTGTTTGACCCGTAATACTATTGAATACCTCTGGACCGTCTGATGAAGCACCTCCATCATCTGGACCTAAATTTGGAGTATTAGTAGTACTATTTACAGTAATACCAATAGGAAAAGTAATATCTAACTTATCACCAAACTCTAAATCAGTATTTGTTAAAGTTAATACCATGTCAATGTTTTGTGCAGTACCAGCAGTGTAAGAAGTACTAACAACCATATTAGCTGCAATAGCCATAGGTGAATTAGGAGTCCCTGCTTTAGCGGTAGATACTTTTTTACCACCATTTAAATCAGTAGTAATAACATTTTTTCCAATTTGCAAAGGTTTGTTAACTTTCAAAGTTGTTTGAGCAGTAGCTGCTAAAGCAAAAAATGAAGTTAAACCCATTAAGTAGATTTTTTTCATGTTGTTTATTTATTATTATGTTTATATTAATTTTCGCACAAATATAAGCATTTTTTGGGAAAATAAGTAATGCTTTGTGTAAAAAAGAGGTAAACTGTTGTTTTTATAATATTGAAAAACAACTAATTATGTTCTTTAACTGTTAATTCTTTTTGTTTACCTGATTTTATGGAAGTAATAAGCACTTTATTGATATTTGAAAAATTATCGGATAGCTTTAGTTTTAAAGTTTCATTATTTTTTACAACATCAGTCATTATTTCTCGTTTCGTATTGTTTTTCAGGAATAGCTCTATTTTGTAATTATCTTTCTCGCTTCCTTTATTATATATAATCAAATTTGTGTCGGTTATTACAGCACCAAAATAGTAAGGGTATAAGCTAGAAGAGTAGTTGACTCTATATAAAGCAAATTTGTCATTAACTTTTCCAGTTGAATCAACCTGCCTTAGTGCAAAATCCCATAGGATTTCCTTTTTTTGATTTATTTCCACAACTCGATTATTACTTCCTTCACAAATTAAATAATTCCCATTAGGCATTATTTTTACCCCGCCCATTCTTTGAATTTTGCCTAAACTTTCTTTATCATAATTTATATCAAATTTCCATTTTAATTTAAATGAGTCATTTTTAGAAACTGGAAAACTCACAATTTCAATGCATGATACTTTGTCTCTATCAATATCATTATTATTGAAAATTAGCATGTCATTATTTTCTAATAACTGAATATCATGTTGTAATCTAAATAAATCGGTTTCGTATAGATCATCTTCGTCTTTAAGTTTAAATCCATAAGAGGCAATTATTTTTTTTGTTATTTTGTCGATTTTGATAATTCTGCTAATGTCACGAAAACTCAAATAAATAGTGTTATTTTTTTCATCAATAGTAAACGAATTGGCATGTGGGTCAGCAATTCCATTTTTTGTTTTAAGCCTACTATTTATTAAATATTCATAAGGAAAATAATCTTTCATCCTCCACGACCAAACAATATTTCCAGCTTTATCAAATTCAATGATATTACAAAAATTAACAGCATCAGTAGTTACTGTATCATTTGAAAAATTCACTTTTTCATCCCCTAAAACCATATAATTCCCATTAGGTAAAATAGTGAAAGCATGATGGTAATCTTCTTTTTCAGATTCGGAAACTGTGCCTTGATATGGTGCTTTCCAAATTGAATTAAGATCAATATCTGTATGGCTAGCATTGGGCTGATGAACAAAAGTAATGCTTCCATCAGGATATAATTTAAAATCCCTAACTACTTTGGCATTTATTAAATCAAGATGTTCAGTAGCCATAAACCAAACAATATTGCCTCTTCTATCAATTGCACATCTGTATTGGTCGCACCAGATAATTCCATCCTGAATTTTATTTTTTTGATTATAATGTTGAATGGCTTTATACAGTTTTGGATTTGCCATACTTGTATTTAAAATAGAAAAGTGAAAATAATTCGAAGTTATTTTCTCTTTGCTGTGTAGAGTAGTTTCTACAAACCATTTATACTTTTTACCAAGAGTTAAATTTTTAATAAGTAATAGGGGTGATTTTTCATGTTGCTTTATTATAAAATCCTTAGCTGTAGGATTAGCAATAGAATCGAAGGTTATATATATCGTATAAAACTTAGCATCTTTATTATAAGGATATTCAAAATAAATTTGATTATAATTTAGTTTTGCGCCATCTTTGGGTGAAAATTGGCCGAAGCCTGACAATACACAAGCAGTCATGAAAAAAAATACGATACTAATCTTCCTAAGTTTATTCATCTCTTTTTTATTATTCTATTCCTGTTCTTCTAATAGTAACAGCAAAGAAACTACAGATAAAACCAATATCCAAACAAAAACTGATTCTATAATAGTTGAAGAAGAATTATGGACAGTGCCAGATACCAGCACCATACCTTATGATGAGTTTGGAAACATGGTTCGCTATGGCAGAGAGTTGATTGTTAATACAGCTTATTATATTGGACCTGAAGGAAAAGCAGGCAATTTTTTAGGAAATAAAATGAATTGTACCAATTGCCATTTGGATGCAGGAACCAAACCTTATGCCTTTAATTTTTATAGCACACATGCTCGTTATCCTCAATACCGTGCCCGCGAAAATAAAATTTTATCCTTAGCGGATAGAGTTAATAATTGTATTGAGCGCCCGCACAACGGGAAACACATGCCGCTTAATAATAAAGAAATGATTGCCATTATTAGTTATATGAAATGGTTGGGAGAAAACGTACCAGTTAATGGTCATGTAAATGGAGATGGACCAATTAAAGTTGATTTTCCAACAAAAGCCGCAGACCCATTTAAAGGAGAAGTAGTTTATAAAAGAGAATGTTTAAGTTGCCATGGAGCAGACGGTGAAGGTAAAATGCGTGCCGATAATGTTTGTTATGAATATCCTCCATTATGGGGACCAAAAAGCTATCAATCAGGTAGTAGCGTGCATCGTTTAATAAAAATGGCACCTTTTGTTTATGCAAATATGCCTAACAAAATTGCTACTTATCAAAATCCTAAATTAACAATAGACGAGGCTTATGACGTTGTTGCATTTATTAATAATGATACCATTCATAAACGTCCACAACCAGTTACTAAGGGTGATTATGCTAGTATAAATCATAAACCTATTGATTATGATCATGGCCCTTATTTAGATTCGTTTCCAGAATATCAACATAAATATGGTCCTTATAAGGTAATTGTTGATTATTATAAGAGTATTGGAAAAAAAGCTAATTATTAGAATTAAAATTTTAATAGTTGTAACTTTAACGCATGATTTTAGAAAACCCCGAAGAGTTAATTTTACAATCTACTCAATTAAACAACGAATTAAAAAACATTGCTAAAAAAGTTTTTCAAGGAGAGCGTATATCTTCTGATGAAGGTATTTATTTATTTGAACACGCTGAACTTTCTTATTTAGGAACGTTAGCCAATTATGTGAGAGAAAAAAAGAATAAAAATTTTGTTTTTTTCAATCGTAATTTTCATGTTGAGCCAACTAATATTTGTGTTTATACCTGTTCATTTTGTGCTTACTCACGTTTAATTAAACAGCGCGAAGAAGGCTGGGAACTATCCATTGAACAAATGATGGATATTATAAAAAAATATGATGGACAACATGTAACTGAGGTTCACATAACAGGTGGCGTTATACCAAAGCAAGACTTAAGTTTTTATACTACTTTATTTAAAACGATTAAAGCTCACCGACCAGATTTACACGTTAAAGCATTAACGCCTGTTGAATGTCATTATATATTTAAGAAAGCAAAAGTTACTTACCAAGAAGGAATGCAGTTGTTGAAAGAAGCAGGATTAGATTCGATGCCAGGTGGTGGAGCCGAAATTTTTGATAAAGAAATTAGAGATAAAATTGCTGGAGGAAAATGTAGTACTGAAGAATGGTTAAGTATTCACGAAATTTGGCATGGATTAGGAATGCACTCAAATGCGACTATGCTTTACGGACATATAGAAACATTTGCTCATCGTATTGATCATTTAGAAAAACTTCGTCAGTTACAAGATAAAACAAAAGGATTTAATGCATTTATTCCTTTAAAATTTAGAAACGGAAATAATGATATGTCGGATGTACCCGAAGTAAGTGTGATAGAAGATTTAAGGAACTACGCCATTAGCAGAATTTACTTAGATAACTTTGACCATATTAAAGCTTATTGGGCCATGATTGGCAGAAGTACAGCGCAACTTTCATTAAATTTTGGAGTAGATGATATGGATGGAACCATTGATGATACTACTAAAATTTATAGTATGGCAGGTGCAGAAGAACAAACTCCAAAATTAACTACACAAGAGTTGGTTGATATTATTTCTCAAGTAAAACGCACGCCAGTTGAGCGAGATACATTATATAACATTGTTAAAGATTATTCTATAAATTAATTTTCGTAAGTTCGAGCTGTCACCTTGAGAATGTTTCTTCGAGCTGTCACGCTGAGCGGAGTCGAAGTGCGAGAAGCGATAACTAATTATTTACAATGCCATATATTTTATTCATATTGTTTCTAGTGTGCTTATTAGTACCAGTGTTTAGCTATGTTGTTTTTCCATGGTTAATGAAAAATGCTGCTGCTAAAATACCACATTCTAAAAATGATTATTCTAAAGTTAAAGATTGGCCTGCTGTAACGATTGTTTTTTCTGCCTATAACGAAGGTAAAGTTATTGTTAGAAAATTAGATTCTATTGTAAATTCTGATTACCCAAAAGATAAATTATTTGTATTAATTGGTTCTGATAATTCAACAGATAATACCAATTCCGTTATCGAAGAATATGCGGCTAAGTATCCAAATATTACTTTAATAAAAAAAACTAACAGAAACGGAAAGTTAAAAATCATTAACGAATTAATAGACTTAACTACTACAGAGCATTTAGTATTTACAGATGCTAATGTGTTTTTTGAACCTAATACGCTGAAGGCTTTAGTTTACAATTTGGTTGAGAAAAAAGCGCAAATGGTATGTGGAAACATTCATAAGTTTTCTCCAAAAAATGAAGGGATTTCTGATCAAGAAATTTTTTATATGAATTTTGAAAACACCTTAAAGCATAACGAAAGTTTGGTGTATGATTTTTGTGTAGGAGTTGAAGGCGGTTGCTATGCCATTATGAAGTCAAGTTTCGTAAAAGTGCCCGATGGTTTTTTGATGGATGATTTCTTTATTACGTTGGATGTTATTTCAAAAAAAGGAAAAGTGTTATTTGAGCCAGAGGCCTTGTGTTATGAAGATGTTAATGACGCTCCAATGATTGAATTTAAACGTAAAATAAGAATATCATTAGGTAATTTCAGGAACTTAAAATGTTACAAACATTTATTATTTCCAATTACCAAAGGCTTTGGTTTTGCATTTTTTTCTCATAAAGTATTGCGTTGGTTTACACCTTTTGCTATTGTTTTTTCTTTTATTATTTCATTAGCATTAATGATGTATTGCCCATTTTTTAAATTGATTAATTTAGGATATAGTATTTTAGTTTTACTTCCTATGCTAACTATCTTTCTCGAAAAAATTAAGTTGAAAATACCTTTTGTAAATAGTTTGGGGCATTTTATTTTAATGAATTTTGCTTTATTGTTGGGGTATTTTAAATTCATTTCAGCCTCGCACGAAAGCGCTTGGGAGCCACCAAAACGTAATGTTTAAATAACACTCGTGTAAAAATTGGAACGCAGATGACACCGATTGCTTATGATTAAATATGGTTCATTTAAAAAGGGAGATTATTACTAAAATGAACGTTTTCAAAGGTTTTATATTTATCTAGGTGCAAGAGATTATAAATTAAAATGTAAAAACCTATGCATCATTTTGTAGCAAATTTATCATACGTTGGTAATTGTGCGGTTGCTTTTGGCGAAAGAGAGCGAACTACAATTTTTTCGGTGGCACTGCGAAGGCTTTTTGCGGGAGAAAAGAATTGGAGTTGGTCTTTCGCCTTGAATTTTTTTGTTCTTTTTTTTCAAGAAAAAAGAACAGTAAAATCAAATTTACTTTTTTGAGTGAACCTTAAATAAGATTTTTTGTCGTCCGACAGAGCTAATGCAGACGTCAGTATTCATCATAACCATCTGCGTCATCTGCGTTCTATATCACAACTACACTATCTTAATTCCAATTAACAATACATCATCCACTTGTTCGTGTGTGCCTTTCCAATCTATGAATTCTTGTTTCATAATACTTGATTGTTGATTAAGCGGTAGGTTATGATTTGTTTTTAATTTTTCTTGAAATTGTGCGTACTTATATTTTTTTCCTTTAGGTCCACCAAATTGATCCGCAAAACCATCAGAAAATAATATAATACTATCGCCTTTTTCAACTGTAAAACGTTTTAATGTAAATTTCTGAATCTTATCTTCAATAAATGCTCCTACTGGAAATTTATCGCCTTTTATTTGATTCAATTCTCCATTTGAAATATGATATATTGGATTGTTAGCTCCTGTAAATAATACTTCGTTAGAGTGTTTGTGAATTGCAATTAAAGTAACATCCATACCATCTCTTACAGCACTTTCTCCGTAAGTTTGATGTAAACTTTCTGTTAACCATAAATTTACAGCATCTAAAATTTCTGAAGGAGTTACTAAGTCTTTCTCTAAAACTGCTTTGTTTAATAAATTAAAATTTACAATGGAGATTAAAGCGCCAGGAACACCATGTCCGGTGCAATCAGCAGCAGCTACGTAGATGTAGTCTTTTGTTTCTTCAACCCAGTAAAAATCACCACTCAGTACATCTTTAGGTAAATGCATAATGTAAGATTGTGGCAATATTTTATTCCATAGGTTTAACGGAGGTAAAATAGCTTCTTGTATTCGTTTTGCATATTTAATACTATCTGTAATATCTCTATGTTGGTCTTCAACAATGTTTTTTTGAAGATTAATAATATTGTTTTTTTCAAAAAGTTCACTATTGATTTTGTTTTTTGCTCGATTTTGTTTGATTACCCAAAAAGCTGTTGCCGCTAAAATAATTACAATTAAACTAATTAAGCCAATGGTTATTTGCATTCGGCTATTATATACTTCCTGAGTTTTTACCTGCTCGTTCAATAAAATATTTTCTCGTTTACGCTCATTTAACTGATATCTTTTTTCGAGTTCGTTAATGCTTTTTTGATTTTCAAGGGTTAATAAACTATCTTTTTGACTTATATGTTCTTTTAAATTGTCATATGCAGGTTTATAATCTTTTAAATCATATAAAATTGCCGCTTTATTTAAATATAGTGCGTAAAGGTCGTTTTTGTTTTCAGTATGCTTAATAGATTCAAAGGCTTTGTCGATATAGTTAAGTGCTATTTTGTATTCCTTTCCAGTTCTAGCTAGTTCTGCGCCATTTGAATAAACATTTGCCAAATTACTATACTTATTTACTGATTCATAATATTTTGCTGCTAGATTATTGTACTCAATTGCTTTTTTATAATTCTTTTTCTGATATTCAAGTTTAGTTAAGTTAATGTATGTACTTGCTTTTATTGCACCTTCATTTGTTTCTGTCGAAATAGATAACGCTTTTAGTAAAGCATTTTCAGCTTTTATCATATTTCCATCTTCAATATATGCTAAACCAAGATTTGATAGGTTATTAGCCATCCTACTTTTTTTTCCAATCGAATCATCTAGTTCAATGCTCTTTTCCCAATATTCAGTAGCTTGTTTGTAGTTTTCATTGTAATAGCTTATGGTAGCAATATCACTGTAAGATACAGCAATCATAGCTTCTATTTTTGTTTCTTTAAATTTATCTAAAGCTTTGAAATAGTATTCCGAACTTTTTTGAAGATTACCAAGGTATAATTGTATTTGCCCTTTTAATCTGAGGCAAACTCCTTGCTCATAAACATTATGAAATGTTAATGCTTGTTTTTCTATAATTTGAATTTGTTGATTAGCTTCATCAAATTTTTCCTGTGAAATTAATAGGGATACAAATTTGGCATTTATTTTAAAATCGATATTTTTATTTCCATTAACGTATTTTTTTGCTTTTTCGAGTTCAGTTTCTGCTTTTTTAAAATCCGAATTTGCCTCCAATGGATCAATCACTTTAGAAATTATATAATTAATTTTCAAAGAATCGCTTTTAATCGTTTTCAAAGAATCGTAAATAGAATTTAAATTCTGTGAATAGAAGAACTTTAAAATAAATAGAAAAACTACTATAAATTTTAATTTATTCATATCGATAAATATACATTTTTTTTATTCAAAAAAATAAATTATAATTGTGAATATAAACCAATAAAAATTATAATAATATGGCATTAGGTAAAGTAACAGCTATTAATTCGGACAATATTTCCGGATCAATTACAGAGGATGAATCAGGTCAAACGTATCCATTCAGTGATACTAATTTTCCTAACACGGGATTATCATTAACAAATAATGCTTGTACATACGATATCGATTATACCCTTAGGACTCCTATTGCATCAAATTTAGCGGCTTATACGCCTACTAGCACAGACATTACAACTCCAGTAAGTGGACCAATTACTGTTAATCCTGGAGAGTCTTTAAAAGTGAAAAATGGTGGCGTAATTACAGGTTCTGTTATTATCAATAATGGAAATTTATTTGTTCAGGGAACTGGTCAAATTAACGGAGATGTTACTGTTAATCAAGAAGGAAGTGCGATTGTTAGAAATGGTGGTAACGTTAAAGGAAATATTATTATAACAAGTGGCAGTGCGTTGAAAGTTAAAAGCGGAGGTATGGTTAAAGGAAACATAAATATATCTCAAGCTAATAGAGTTATTATTGGAGATACTGATGGTGGCGGTATTATCTATGGTTCAGTAACTATAGATAAAATCAGGAAAGTAACAATTACAGCAACTTCTACAATGAATTGCTAATCATTGTAAATTTAATACAAAGCCTCTGCCAACTAGCAGGGGCTTTTTTTGTGAATATTTCCTG
>JBKJPW010000230.1:0-9168 GCA_046594225.1 Bacteroidia bacterium | reverse complement strand
TCGTTTAGATATTTATGACCGATGGGGAGAGAACATCTTTACTAGTAATGCGTTTAGAAAAGGCTGGGACGGCACTGTAAAAGGCGGCTCTAAGATTGCAGAACAAGGAGTTTATACTTATAAAATGTCAGTTCGCGATACGCAAGGAACCAAACATCCTTATGTGGGACATGTAACCTTGTTAAAAAAGGAGAACTAATAAGAAAACATTATTTTAAACGCCGTTTGCTAATAAGTAGACGGCGTTTTTGTTTATATATTTTTACAGTGATTCTGTTAATTGCTTCCAATAACGTATCTTTGCAGACTTATTTTATATTACATGAAGAACATTCGTAATTTTTGCATTATTGCCCATATCGATCATGGTAAATCTACTTTAGCAGATAGATTATTAGAGTTTACTAAAACTATTACTAGTCGCGAAATGGAGGCACAAGTGCTTGATGATATGGATTTAGAAAAGGAACGAGGTATTACGATTAAGAGTCATGCGATACAAATGGAGTACGTCTACAAAGGCGAAAAATTTGTACTCAACTTAATTGATACACCTGGTCACGTTGATTTTAGTTATGAAGTATCTCGTTCTATTGCAGCTTGCGAAGGCGCATTATTAATTGTAGATGCCGCACAAGGAATACAAGCACAAACTATTTCTAATTTATATTTAGCCTTGGAGCACGATTTAACCATCATTCCGATTTTAAATAAAATGGATTTGCCAAGCGCAGAGCCAGAAATGGTTACTGACCAAATTGTTGATTTAATTGGTTGTGAGCGTTCAGATGTTATTCCTGCAAGTGGTAAAACAGGCATGGGAATAGAGGAAATTTTATCAGCGATAATTGAGCGAGTAAAAGCTCCAGTTGGCGATCCAGCAGCACCTCTGCAAGCATTAATTTTTGACAGTGTTTTCAATAGTTTTAGAGGGATTATTGCTTACTATAAAATATTAAACGGAACCATTCATAAAGGCGATAAAGTAAAGTTTTTCAACACCGGTTCTATTTATAATGCGGATGAAATTGGCGTATTAAAATTAAAACCTGAGGCCCGAAGCACTATGAGTACTGGTGATGTGGGTTATATTATTTCGGGGATTAAAGAAGCAAAAGAAGTTAAAGTAGGGGATACGATTACGCATTTTGATAGACCTTGCTCAGAAGCCATACATGGTTTTGAGGAAGTGAAGCCAATGGTGTTTGCTGGGATTTATCCAGTAGATACGGAAGATTTTGAAGAACTACGTTACAGTATGGAAAAGCTGCAATTGAACGATGCTTCTTTAACTTGGGAACCAGAATCATCTTTGGCACTAGGCTTTGGATTTAGATGCGGATTTTTAGGTATGTTGCACATGGAAATTGTGCAAGAGAGATTAGAGCGCGAATTTAAAATGACGGTTATTACAACGGTTCCTAACGTGTCCTACCTTGCCTATCAAACTAACGGAGATGTTGTTAAAGTTAACAACCCAAGCGATTTACCAGACCCTGCTCGTATTAATTATATTGAAGAACCATATATTAAAGCAAATATCATTACCAAGTCAGACTTTATTGGACCAGTTATGAGTTTGTGTATTGAGAAACGAGGCTCGATAGTTACTCAAAATTATTTAACAGCGGATAGAGTTGAGTTGGTGTTTGAAATGCCTTTAGGTGAAGTGGTGTTTGATTTCTTCGACCGTTTAAAATCAATTTCAAAAGGATACGCCTCATTTGATTACCATCCAATTGGCATGCGAGAATCAGACTTAGTAAAATTAGATATCCTTTTAAAATCAGAGCCAGTAGATGCGTTATCGTGTTTAATTCACAGAAGCAATTCGTATCACTTTGGTAAAAAAATCTGCGAAAAATTAAAAGAACTAATTCCGAAACAACAATTCGAAATTCCTATTCAGGCTGCTATTGGCGCTAAAATTATTAGTCGTGAAACTATTAGTGCCATGCGTAAAGATGTAACCGCAAAATGTTATGGTGGTGATATTAGCCGTAAACGTAAGTTATTAGAAAAACAAAAAGAAGGAAAAAAACGAATGAAACAAGTTGGTAATGTGGAGATTCCGCAAAGCGCCTTTATGGCCGTGCTGAAGTTGAACGATTAAAATAAAAAACAAAATTGAACCCGCGGATTTATTCTGTGGGTTTTTTTATGGCACTAATTTCTCTAAAACTTGCCAACCACAAAAATAGTGTTTGAAAGAAAACAAAAAAAGTAACTCCCGATTGGGTTTCCAAGGTATCTTCAGTTACAAAAGATAATAAGACGATTAAGAAAAAAGGCCAATATAAATAATGTAATTCTTTTCTTAAAACAAAGGCAGGATATAATAAATAAAATATAAATAATAGTAAGCCAACAAAGCCAAAAGCAACACCAATAGCGAGGTATTGGTTATGGCAGCGTAATCGCCAAACAACATCTAATTTAGAATCGATTTCGTTATACATATTATTAAATGAATCCTGAATATCTCCAGTACCAACGCCAAACACAGGGTGATCATAAATAATGTAGCTGGCGGTTTTCCAAAATTCTAATCGCATAGTTAATGTATGTCCAGATGGATTTTCTCCCCGCTTATATTTGGTATACTCCCACACAAACTCTCGCCACTTAGACATCAATCCACTGTTAATATTGTATTTATAATTAGTGTTTCCATTCTCTACATTTTTTATATCTTCATTTGACATCATAGAAAAACCAGCCGAATCTTTTGTGAGCCCCTTACTGGCCATATACCTTAATAACGTATAGCGTAGGTTATTGCCCTTTTTGTCATTTACCTCATAATACATAGACGCTCTGGAATCCCATGCTTTTTTTAACTCAACATCATTAATGTTTATTGTGATTAGTGTTCCATTTTCGGCAAGATTAAAAACAGTATCCTGAAGATAACCTAGTCCACTGCTAGTTTGCTTTAATAAAAAATTAGAGCTACTTGAAGACGATTTATCATACATGCTTAAGCTTGATACAGCTTTAAATAAAATAAAAAAGCAAGACGCACCAATTAATAAAATCAAGCTCGCCGAAGCGGGTTTAGGCAACCACCTGATGCTAAATAAAATTAATAAAGATGCGCCAACTACTACCAAACATAAAAAACCAGTTGCCATTTCAAGTTTGTACATAAAAAACAATAGCCAAATAGTTGAGATGAAGCAGGCTACTTTAATGCCTATGTGTTTTTCTTTCACACCGGTATAAAGGAGACCAATTACAGCAAATGCAATAAATAACGAAAAACGAATGTGCGACATAAACACAGATGCCTTACGAATATCAATAATTATTTTTTTGGTATAACCTGCGTAAACCAAATAACAACAAACAGAACTAACGAATACACTTAAAAAGAAAAACCCAAACAATAATTTAAATTCTTTGACGGATAAAGGCTTAGTAGAAAACAAAATGAGAGGTAGAACCAATAGCGGCATTTTATTTCTTAAATCATCTAAACCCCGTTGTATGTTTTCGGTATATGTTATACCAATAAGATGCAAAAAAAACAAGGAGGCTAAGACCCAGAAAATTTTATTGGATTTTAATTGTTGCCATTTCCATTTAAAATTACCTTCCAATAACCAATTGGCTGCCAAAAAAATTTGAGGGATGCTCGTGGGCACGGTGCCAAACATCATACCAGCTGCAAGGCCAATTAATCCGAATAAAAATATATAGCGATGCCAAGCTGTTGAAAGCATAATTTTGTTAGTTCCACAAATAACGCATTTTAACGCATTTTATTGCTTAAATCACGAATATAAAACCACCTTTATGCTAGAACAGGATTCGGGTAAAACCACATTTTTATCACATCCATTTTTATCGCTTCATCAACAGCTAATCCATTAGCGTGTTCAGTGGCATTATAGGGCGTTTTTAAAGAAATCAAATAAGGGTCAACTACAATATCCAAAGGTGTATTATTTACTAGGTGACTAATTAGACGAAACATTTCAGCCGCCACTTTTTCAAGTACAACCATATTGTCTGCTACTTTGCTTACAATAGTGTCTGTGCCGTGCATTTCATCAATACCTCTTTGAAAACTTTTTAAATAGTTTAAATCTAATGGATCAATATAACGGTTTTCGAATATCGCTTTTTCGTGAGGCAACCAATCTAAAAACAAATCCTGAACGGCTTTATTTAATTTCCCAAACTTCCGCCCTAAACTTTTTTCAGAAACAAATAATTCTTTCAATACTTTTAAATCTGTAAATCCATGATTGGTAAACAATAAACATGGCACAGACCAATAAATAGCCCAATCCCAAAATATTTTAAATACCATAATTTGAGTATTGCCCCATAGTTTATATTTATCCTGATAAATTGGCAACCAACTTTCAAACCATGATAAATGGGTTTGCTCATAAATTTGTGTTCGAACCGTTATATCTTCTCCCCTGCGTTCTCTTAAAATTAAATCGCTTAACCATGTATTATTTAATGAAATAAAATCACTTCCTGGAGAATAAAATGGATCTAAAAACACACCAGCTTCGCCAGTTACAGCCCATCTATCGGATGAATATAAACGTTTACTGTCATGAGCAAAATGTTTTAAAATTCTAAAATCTAAAATATCTTCTTTATTCGGACAAATATATTTGGCGGCTTGTGGCTCATGTTTATGAATCCAAGTAACTGCTTTTTCGTAAGTGTTTATGGTTTCGAATGGATGAATATCTTCATCAGCAACAATACCAATACTGGTGTTTTTTGAACCTAAAGGAATAATCCATAACCAATAGCCTTTATCCATAAAATGGACAGTGCTTAAGTAACGTAATTTAGGCGCTAAAAAAGTTTTCCATTTTTCGTTAGTACTCCATTCATCAATATCAACCACACCTTTTACTCTAAACCAAGCAGCGTTTACATTATGTGGCGCTTCTTTTTGAAAGCCTAATTTTTTCTTTAATAAACTAATCCGGCTAGTAGCGTCAACAAACCATTTAGTTTTAATCTTTTTATCTTCTCGTTCGTGAGCGTAAATAACTTCGTGCGATTCACCATTCTCACCAAACACAACATCTTTAGCACGTGCAGCTAATAAAAAATCTGTACCTAATGATTTAGTGTGTTTTTCTAAAAAATTTTCGAAAGTTCCTCTGTCTAATTGGTGACTAGGAACAGGTAATTTTAAACGTGGGCCTAACTCTACGCGGTTTGATAACTCTGTTTTTTTCTTATCTGTAAAAAAGAAACGTAAGCCGTGTTTAGGTAATTCAAACTCTTCCAAATAATCCTTTAGCCCTAAAACTTCTCTAAAATAATGTGTTGCTAATTCAACGGTTGATTCGCCTACTTTATGAGCAGCAATTGCAGCAGCTTTATCTCTGCTTTCTAAAATCAAAATAGAAATAGTTGGATTTGCTTGTTTTAACTGTATTGAAAGAGTTAAGCCTGCTAAACCGCCACCAGCTATTACAATGTCGTATTCTTTTTGCATGATTTTTTGTTTGATGATATACAAAAATACAATTTTATTGCACCTTTTAAGTCCTTTAAAACAAATAAAAATCATAAAAACACTTTGTTTAATTATTAGTATTATTGTGACTATATTTTAACAATTATCATTAAACAAAATTTTATTTGATCAAAGCTTTAACTATTAATCCCGCTACAGAAAATGATTTTGAGTTAATAAAAGAACTCATTCAACAATTTGAATTGGATGATAGAGACTTGCACCGCTATCAGTTTTTAGCGTCTAAAGAAAACAGAGAGTTGTTGGGTTTTGGAAGAATTCGAATTCGAGAAAATTGTTTCGAATTATGTTCCTTAGGAGTTATTGAACCAGAAAGATTAAAAGGAGTTGGGAAGCAGTTGGTACAATCGTTAATAAAACAAGCTGGCGAGACACTTTACTTGGTTTGTATCATACCCGAATATTTTAAACCATTTGGTTTTGATGTTGTGGAAGAATATCCGGCCGCAATGCATGAAAAGTTATACTATTGCACTTCAGAATTAGTAGTTCCAGAAAAGTATGTTGTTATGAAATACAAAAATAGTTAAAATAAAAACTTTAATTTTACATTTTAATTTCACTTATGAGCTATATAATTTCAGGCATACAACAATTAGGAGTTGGGAACACCAATGTTCAAGAAACATTTAAATGGTATCGCAAAGCATTTGGTACCGACATTAAAATATTTGAAGAAGCTGCGATGGCTGAATTGATGTTGCCCTATACGGCAAACATGCCTCACGCGCGCCATGCTATTTTAGCTATCAGCATGAATGGCGGAGGTGGTTTTGAGATCTGGCAATATACAAGTCGCCAAGCACAAACCGCTGATTTTACTATACAATTAGGAGATATTGGTATTTTTGCCGGAAAAATAAAATCCTATAATATTCAGGCATCTTATACGCATTTAAAAAACTTTGGAGCAAAAATGTTGACGGAAGTGACAACTGCACCAGACGGAAGAAAACATTTTTATATCCTTGATTTATGGGGAAACGTATTTGAAATCATCGAAGAAAAAACTTCTTGGTATCAACAAAAGGATTTTACAACAGGCGGTATTTTAGGCGCTGTTGTTGGCGTAAAAGATATTGATAAATCTATTGGCCTATATAAAACGGTTTTAGGTTTTGATAAAGTAATTTCTGATACAACTGATATATTTTTGGATTGGAAAGGCGTTGAAGGGTCAAGTAAAAAATTTAGAAGAGTGGTTTTAAGAAACAGCAAACCACGTGAAGGGAGCTTCGGACCATTATTAGGTGATAATGAAATTGAGTTAATACAAGCATTAGATTATGCACCACGCAAAATTTTTGAAAACCGTTTGTGGGGAGATTGTGGCTTTATTCATTTATGTTTTGATATCAAAAACATGAAGGCTTTAGAAGAAGCTTGTATAAAAGCAGGTCAGCCTTTTACGGTTGATGGTGGCGCAGGTTTTGAAATCTGGCAATATACAAGTCGCCAAGCACAAACCGCTGATTTTACTATACAATTGGGTGACATTGGAATTTATGCAGGAAAAATAAAATCGTATAATATTCAGGCATCTTATACGCATTTAAAAAACTTTGGAGCTAAGATGCTCACGGAAATCACGAATGCGCCAGACGGAAGAAAGCATTTTTACATCCATGATTTGTGGGGAAATGTATTTGAAATTATTGAAGAAAAAACGTCTTGGTATCAACAAAAAGATTTTACAACGGGAGGAATTTTAGGCGCTGTTGTTGGCGTAAAAGATATTGATAAATCTATTGGCCTATATAAAACGGTTTTAGGATTTGATAAAGTAATCTCTGATACAACTGATACGTTTGCCGATTGGAAAGGCGTTGAAGGCTCTGGCAAAAAATTTAGAAGAGTTGTTTTAAGAAACAGTAAACCGCGCGAAGGAAGCTTTGGTCCTCTATTAGGGGATAATGAAATAGAGCTAATACAAGCATTAGATTATACGCCTCGTAAAATTTTTGAAAACCGTTTGTGGGGAGATTGTGGCTTTATTCATTTATGTTTTGATATTAAAAACATGAAAGCTTTGGAAGAAGCCTGTATAAAAGCAGGTCAGCCTTTTACGGTTGATGGTGGCGCAGGTTTTGAAATGGGCGAAGCTGCTGGGCACTTTACCTATATTGAAGATGCCGATGGAACTTTAATTGAATTTGTAGAAACCAAAAAGTTACCAGTCGTTAAAAAAATAGGTTGGTATTTAGATTTGCGAAAACGCGACCCGAAGAAAGCATTACCCAATTTTATATTAAAAGCGTTGAGGTTTAGTAGAGTGAAAGATTAGAAATTAATGGTGGCATAAGTTGTATCGTGTCCTTTCAGTTGAATAGGGATAGAATAATTTTTTTCAAACCACGCAGAATCAACCTGACACGTTATGCTTTTATTTCCTATCCCAGAAGCTACTTGACAAAACACAAAAGTGTCTAATGGATTGGTAGTGTGATAAAAAGAGTGATAGACCGAAGTAAAATTATCTATCCTTACGTTTAATTCTTTTTGATAAGGACTATCAGATACCATGTGTAATTTTATAAATGACATTTGATACATCTGTGCAGTTACAGAATTTTCTCCCTTTTTTAAATCAAAATAGCCATCACCTGTATTTTGAAAATATCCGCCAGCTGCGGAAACAAATAAAGCATATTTATTTCCTCTATCGTATTTAAAGTTAACTAGCACCTCTCCAAATTTATTTGTATAGTCTTTCTGAACTAACATATGTTCTTTATCAATAAGCCAACCTTCTTTACCTTTTCTTATAACTTCTACTTTTGCACCACTTAAAGGCGCTCCTGTTTCATTGTCTAATACTTTTACCAATACACTTGTATGATTCCTTTTACAAGAAAACAAGATAATTAGGGCAAAAAACAAGACAAATCTCATAAAACTAAATTAGAAAATATTTGGTTACATACCTTAAAAGTGGTATTTTTGTACTCCGTTTAGAATTAATCTAATTAAGAATAAGGCACAAGTAACTAACAACTAATTACTTACAAAATGATAACAGTTAGCAATGCAGCAAAAGAACATGCTGTTAATTTAATAAAAGAAGAAAATAAACCAGTAGATACATTCATTCGTGTGGGAGTTGACGGTGGTGGATGCTCTGGCTTAATGTATAATCTTGTTTTTGATAACATCTTAAAAGAGGGAGACCAGTTATTTGAAGATAACGGTGTAAAAGTAGTGGTTGACCGTAAGAGCTTTTTATACTTAGTGGGTACGGAGTTAGATTATAGCGGTGGATTAAACGGAAAAGGATTCATTTTTAAAAACCCTAACGCTACGCGTTCTTGTGGTTGTGGAGAAAGCTTCTCTGTGTAGTTTAAAAGTTATGAAAGTTAAAAGGTTATGAAAGTTGTTAAGTCAACGGTAACAACAGAACTTTCTAAACTTTCTAAACCTTAAAACTTTTAACTAAAGGAAATGGCAAACGAGATACTAGAAGAACATATAAACAAAGATTACGAATGGGGTTTTACAACCAACATTGATACTGATGAAGCGCCCAAAGGTTTAAACGAAGACATTATTAAATTCATTTCTGCTAAAAAAAATGAACCAGAATGGATGTTGGAATTTCGTTTAAAAGCATTTCGTAATTGGCAAAACATGGTAGAGCCTGAATGGGC
>JBKJPW010000167.1:0-4274 GCA_046594225.1 Bacteroidia bacterium | reverse complement strand
TCTTGACACTTCTGGGAATGTGTACACCACAGGTAATTTTTATGGTGCTGTAGATTTTGATCCGGATGCAATTACCTCTGATACTTTGAAGTCCGCTGAAAAAGGAAGTATTTTTATTTGCAAATTAAGTGCTACCGGTAATTATATATGGGCAAAGGCCGTTGGAGATCCCACGCAGATGGATTACGGTAGGTCCATTGCTGTGGATAATAACGGAAATGTTTACACTACGGGAGGCTTTCAAGGGACAGCTGATTTTGATCCAAATGCCGGAAACTACCCCATGATTGCAAGCGGTTTACTGGATATATTTATCCTTAAATTAAATCCCGGTGGAAATTTCGTATGGGCCAAATCAATAGGAAGCAGTGGTAACAATAACTTTGGTTATTCTTTAGCTCTTGATGGTATTGGTGATGTGTATGTAACAGGTATGTTCCAGGGAGCTTCCGATTTTGACCCCGGGGCTGCATCAGTAGTGCTTAACTCAGCAGGGACCTTAAATTCATTTATACTAAAATTAAATGCTGCCGGTAATTTTGCAGGAGTTAAACATATCCACAGCACAGGTTCGTGTGAAGGTCATGGATTAACGCTTGATGCAAGCGGAAATATATTCACAACAGGCGTATTTTATGGTCCCACTAATTTCGATCTGGGAGCAAGTAATACGAGCTTAAACTCATTTGGCACTGCAGATCATACATATGTTTTAAAACTAGGGTCATCATTAATTGGTATAGAGGATGTCAATATCGAAAATATAAATTCGATAATTATTTACCCTAACCCAAACAACGGCAGTTTTAATATAGTGACAAAAGAAAAAATAAATTTAAGCCTGTATGATAATTTCGGGCAGGTTGTGCAACAGACAGAATTAAACCAAGAAAATAGTTTCAGGTACAACTTCCATATTCTTAGTTCCGGAATGTATTTTATTTCCGGGCAATCATCCACAGGGTCTTTCACTCAAAAGATTCTCGTCACTCAATAAAATAACGCTATAAAAATTGAGGCCAAGCCTTAGTTTTTATATAGGTTATATAAAATTTATCCTCTATTTTTGAAGTATCAATTCCCCGATTGAATTAAATACATGAGAACTAAAATTTATAGTATGATCTGCCTTTGTTTAACCCTACAGTTACAAACAGTGGCACAATCGGTTAAGGATTCCTGCTTTCGTATTTTAATGGTAGGTGTGCACTTCAGCGGTCAATTACCAAAATATGATTTAGAAAAACGTTTTGGGCCAAATTTAAGTGCAGGTGGTAGTTTTACATGGAAAACAAAACACAACCTGTTATTTAGTGTTGAAGGAAGCTATTTTTTTGGGACTAATATTCGTGAAGATGTTGTTGCATCTATGCGAAATGAAAATGGAAAAATAACTGATAACGAAGGCTATCCTGCTGATTTGAGGCAAACCGAACGTGGCTGGAATATATACGGCAATGTTGGATATGTGATTTCTAAACTAGGTCATAACCCAAACTCCGGTGTGTTTGTTACTGTTGGCGGAGGATGGATGCAGCATAAAGTAAACCTATACGATGCCAATAAAAAAGTAGCCGCTGTAAAAGGAGATTTAAAAAAAGGCTACGATCGCTTAAGTGGCGGTTTTGCTTTATCGCAATTTATAGGATATAAATACATTAGTAATAATCGAATAGCAAACTGTTACTTTGGTTTTGAGTTTTATGAAGGCTTTACCAAAAGCTTACGAGGCTTTAATTATGATACAGGCTTAGAAGATACTCAAAAACGTTTTGATATGTTGATAGGTTTTAGGTTTGGATGGATACTTCCGCTTTATAAACGTACCAAAGATTTTTACTATAACTAAACCCTTCCGTAGCTTATAAACTCCATCTTAATATTAATTCAATAACGTTACATGGCCTACGGCTGATTTCTCTGAGCCTTTTTCATTCCCATTTAAGAACTTATAACTGATTTTATAGATGTATACTCCTTGCTGGCAAAGTTGGTTTTTAAATTTACCGTTCCATCCTTCAGTTGCATCTTTAGTCTCAAATATTTTATTTCCCCAGCGATCAAAAATAAACATTTCAAACTCACTAAAATTAATCCCTTTCACCGAAAATATGTCATTTATTCCATCTACATTTCCAGGAGTAAAAGCATTAGGAATATACAAAGTTGCCGCATCCTCTACTAATAACTGTTTGGAAATTGAATCAACGCAATTATTAATAGTAGTTACAACAAGTGTTACTACATATGTACCTGATTCGTAATAGGGATGCGCAGGATTTGTTTCTACTGAATAAGCTCCATTACCAAAATTCCAATTAGAATTTACATAATTACCTGTAGAGTTATTTTGAAATTGAATTTCTGAAACAAGATTGTCAATGTTTTTTGAAGGACTATATGAAAAATTAGCTTTAGGATTTTGATACACTGTGATAAAATTATTTTTAGTTAAAGAAGCAACACAGCCACTATCAGATGTAGCTTGCAGTGTTACTGAGTAAGAACCAGGTAAATCAAATACATAAGAAGGATTTGTTATGTTTGATATAATGCCTGAGCTAAACGTCCACAGGTATAAATTAATTACAGGATTTGCGGCAGATAAATTATTAAAATTGACAGTAACAGGCTGGCAACCGGCGTATGTGTCAGCATCAAAATCAATAACGGGTAATTGATTAACATTGATAAAAACAGAGTCTTTGATAATACAATTATTTACATCTGTAAGAGTTGTAACATAACTTTGGCTGACGTTAGGAGAAACCGAAAGAGACGAACTAGCATTTGTTAAATTTGAAGATGTTAACCCAGTACTCCATACTAATGTATACGGTTGTATACCTCCGTTATACTGACTGGTTAATTGAGTGCTTTGATTTTTACAAATCGAATAATCACTTGCTGTTAAATTAAGTGTAAGTTGAGTTGGCTCATAAACAGAAATAGTATTTAATGTATCGGAACAACCCATCACATCAGTAGCAATAATTGTATAGTTACCTGCAGTTAAATTAGTTTTAATAGTATCAGTAGATGTTACCGAATTCCAACTATAATTATTTGAATCATAGCCAACAGTAGTTGAAAATTGAATAACTCCATTACTTTCACCAAAACAAACTACACTATCAACATTTACTAAATTAATACTGATTTGTTTATACTCACCCAATGTAAATACGCCGTAGTTTGAGTTTGGAGGAATTGTTTGTTCATTGGTTGATGAATTATTTGTGCTGTTAATTGTTGCCCAACCCGCCGAAGAATAATGCCAAGTATTTAAAAGAGGTTCAGTAATAATGTTAGTACTTGCAGCAAGCGTATTCCATTCATCATCAACATAAGTCATTTTTTTTGTTACAATAGGTAATGTAGAATAATTATTGGCATTAATTACCCAAAAACGATCTACCATTTTTTTGGCATGATCTGTATTGCAATTATTTTCTAAATCTAAAACACCTGTTGGAAGCGGTCGGTTATTAATTGCCAAAGACGTGTTAGTTGGATAAGTAGACGCACTAATATTGCCATTTACTGATTGAGTGCCGCCAGACGATATATTATAAAAAAACGGAATATAATCTCCGTTTATAGTTCCAAAAGGAAACTCATAATTACCCACGTTGTTTGCTAAATTCCATTGAATAGTGCCATAACCAGGAACAGCAGAAGTTTCACTCCAAATTAAACCATTGGTTCTTGTAATAGCAGAAGCTAAAGGATTAGTAACAAATAACGTTTTGCTGTTTAAATCTAAGGTGCGAGTTGTTAAACTTAAAACTCCGTTTGTACCTCCAACTATTGTATTTATATCTAACCGTTTAACATTTGTTCCTAATAAAGTAAGATTATTAAAAGTTGTAGATTGCGTTCCTTTTATAATTTGAAAAGCACCTGTCAATTCAACAACACCTGTTGTTGGAGCTAATGCTGATGTGATTGAGTTATTAGTCCAATCACCAGTTAAATTAATTGTACCTGAATTGCTAATATTACCAAGATTAGCAGCATTATCAGCATTTATCACTTCACCCTGCACAAAAACCAAACCACCCGATTGAACAGTGATAGCGCTTCCATTATTAAAAAATTCATTCTGAGATTTTAACACTGAGAATTTTAATAATAGCAATACAATAAAATAAATATGTATTTTTTGAAAACGCATTTTATTTATTTTCTAGTTTTGATATACGGTTTAATAACTCTGTATATTTATCATTTAAGATTTTAATTTCTGTTTTATGTTCGTTAATAATATCTTG
>JBKJPW010000027.1:0-16588 GCA_046594225.1 Bacteroidia bacterium | reverse complement strand
CCATTAGATAAAATTTGTGACTTAGCAGATAAATACAATGCCCTAGTTATGGTTGACGAATGTCACGCCAGCGGATTTATTGGTAAAACCGGCAGAGGAACAATTGAAGCAAAAAATGTTATTGGAAGAGTAGACATCATTACTGGTACCTTAGGAAAAGCATTAGGCGGTGCTATGGGTGGTTTTACTTCAGGAAGAAAAGAAATTATTGAATTATTACGTCAACGCTCTCGCCCTTATTTATTTAGTAATTCATTAGCGCCAAGTATTGTTGGTGCAAGTTTAGCAGTGTTCGATATTTTAAATTCATCAACTGATTTACGTGATAAATTAGAATGGAACGTCAATTATTTTAAAAAAGGTATTAAAGCTGTTGGTTTAGAAATTAAAGATGGTGATAGTGCTATTGTACCCGTAATGTTATACGATGCAAAATTAGCTCAAACTTTTGCAGCAAAATTATTAGACGAAGGTATTTATGTAATAGGTTTCTTTTTTCCGGTGGTTCCAAAAGACAAAGCCCGTATTCGTGTTCAACTAAGTGCGGCGCATGGTCAAGAACATTTAGATAAAGCAATAAAGGCATTTGAAAAGGTGGGAAAAGAATTGGGAGTTATTAAATAAGTTATATTAATTGTCCCGCAGATTTCACGGATTTGCGCGGAATCGTTTAGAAATTTAATTCTATTAATATACCCTCTTGTATAGAAGCATCTCAAAACTGAGACTGTGGTTAATCATAAATCTGCAAAATCCGTCTCATCTGCGGGAAACAGTTTCTAGTAAATCCTCACCTCGGTAGCGCCGTATCCATAATCTTTATAAGACGCGTCATAATATTCAATGTCATCAATGGTTTTGAGAATAGAAATAATTTCAGATTTTAATTTACCATTACCAACGCCATGAATGATAATCAGTTTTTTAATGCCATTACTTAAGCAATACTGAATTTCTTTTTCAAAGCGCTCTAGCTGAATAGATAGTATCTCGCCATTAGTTAAACCGTTATGAGAATCTACTAATTCTTCAATATGTAAATCAATTTCTTTGGTTAAATCTTTAATACGTTGTTTGGCTATAGATGTTTTTTGAGGTTGTTTAAACTCTTTAATTGCCTTTAAACGCGTCATGTCTTCCATGGTAATCGTTTTTTCAATAACTTCTTTATCTAAAAAATTTTCTTTTAGAATATAGGCGTAGACTGGGAACTTAAACTCGTTATGTTGAATCAGTGTTGACTGCCCCATAATTTTATCGCTGATATATAAAATCTCTGCTAAAGGAATTTGTGATTTATAATGCATGTTTTTATAAAACAAACACTCTATTTTATGGTAAGCATATTCTTTGAAAAAATTTTTCTTTACCTGCTTTAAAAATATTTTTTGATACGCTCCCAACTCGCCGTGTTTAAGCGTTTGAAAATACTCATCATCTTTTACAGAATAAGAAAACAACACATTGTAAGAAGAGGAATTAAATAGATAAAATTTATAATCACTTACCAGAGCTGGCATATCATGATCAGGTTCAATAATAAAATAAATAGAATCCGACAAAATGGTTTCTAATTCCATCTCTATGTTTTCTACTTCAGGATTTAAAATTAACTCTGTGTGTATAGGCACTAAGTGTTTGCACAAGTATGGGATTTCAAACCCGTCTTGCATTTCTACAAAAACAGTGTCTTTATCTTTAAAACGAGTAATAATACCCTCTCCTACCTCGTTCAAAAAACGAACTTTATCTCCTATTCTTAATTTCATATGTAGATATTATTATTTTTTAGTTGTCATATAGTTTAGCCATTTTATCTTTAGTTGTGTTCGTGATTTTGCTAACATGGCTAATTCATATGATTTATCTTTCTATAATGTTATTTGTATAGCTCCATTTTCTTTTACCCAATAAAAAGGTACTTGCAACAACGCACATTGTTTTTTTAAGTGCTTTACAAATTTATAACTGTTTGAACAGTCTGCAATAACTAAGGGTTTACTTTTATAATTAGTTGTGAGTTCTAAAGGACTATCATTACTTACTAGAATATACTCTGCTTGTATTGTTTGCAGCAGGGGTGCGTTTCTATAACTGTTTACAATACATTTAGCATCTACTTTTAAAACATTAGCCTCTGTATTTACTATTCTCAAATCAGAAACAGTTAACAGATAGGGTTTTATGTAACGCTGATAATCTTTGGGGCTAATGCTATCCGAATGTATATAAACGGTTTGCCCAACCCTTAAAGCAAATACTGATTTTTGTTTAATCTGAAATACCGTGAATTCTGTTTTTTGCTTTTGCTCAACAGAAGTGTATATTGAAAATGACAGCCAACAAATTACTGTAAAACATAAAAATAACACATACTTATATTGCTTGTTAGTAATCGTTAGTAAGCATGCTATTATAATTAATATCATAAATAGTATATCTGTTTTTGAAAAACAAATAAAATCAATAAATCCATATTGTGGATTATCTGTTAGCTGAGCTAGCCAAAGCATTACAGATGTACTTTTATTTATAAGATAGACCAATATCTGGTTAAGAATTAAGATTTTATAGGTCATTAAAAACAAAACCGCTCCCAGCATCAACAACATACTCATTGGAATAATCAACAAATTAGAAAACACAAACCAAAGAGGAAACTGATGAAAAAAATACAGCGAGATTGGCAACGTAAATACAGTGGCAGAAACTGAGATTAATGTACTTGTCCATAACCACTGAATTATCTTATTATCAAAAACATATAGCTTAGCTAAAATAGGATATAAATACATGATGCCACCAACAGCACAATAGCTCAACAAAAACCCAACATCTTTTACTAAATAAGGATTAATTAGTAATAACAAAAAAGCAGAAAACAATAATGTATTGTAGGCATTGCCTTGCTTATAAAATGTTTTTCCAAATAACATTAATCCTAACATTAAAGCCGCCCTTAAAACAGAAGGAGATAATCCTGTAATAATAACAAACAAGCACAAGAAACATAACACAAATGCAAATTTGGTTTTCTTATACCTATCATATTTATCAAATAGCGAAAATATAAAAATTAAAATAGCATATAAAACTCCTGTGTGCATGCCTGAAACGGATAAAATATGCAGGGTGCCAGAATGTGAAAAACTCTGCATCACCTCGCTGTCTATTTCATCATCATAACCAACTAATAAAGCTGAGCAGATAGAGAAAGCTTCTTGTGATAAATCACTATTTCGGAGTACAGAAACTAAATGAGCTTTAATGTGAGTTCCAAATTGTGTGAGGTTATCCTTTTTATTAGTTGACGAAAAAACTTGTACATCTTTTGTTTTTGCATACACTACATGAAATATATTCCTGTTTTCTAAAAATGTTTTATAATCAAATTCGTTTGGGTTTTTTGGCTCGTTAACATGGCTAAACGTGCTATGTAATAAAAGACTATTTCCGAGATTGAACGTTGTGTTAGAATCATTTCTCAGATAAACAATCGCATTACCTTCTGCATAGTGCCATTGCTTGTTTTTTTCAATACACTTAATTTGTATGGGGATTTTAATAAACGTTTCAGTCGATACAGGAATATCGGTTATTGTAGCAATAAAAGACTGAGATTGATAAGAAACATGATGCGAATAATGATTAATGTTGTTTTTGGCATTATATAAAAAACACGCTTCAAAAGCCAAGAAAAATAGTAGTGCATTTGTAAGCAAGATGTAAACTCCTTTTTTAAAATACTGTTTGGGTTTATATAATTTTTGAAAAACAAAAGCTAAACACCATCCACAAAAAACAATCAAAAATATAACATGAAGCTTTTGAAAATGTCCCCAGTAAAAAAAACTAATTATTCCAACTAGATAAGGAATTAAGATTTTTAGAAAGGGTATGGATTTATAATTGGGCACGTACTAATTTAATAATTAGTAGTTATATTTTTAAACCTATTAATAAAATATCGTCTGTTTGCTCATAAGAACCCTGCCAATCAGCAATATCCTGGCTTAATTTCGACTTAAGTTCTGTTAAATTAAGGTGATTATTCATTAACAAAAACTGTCTTAAACGAGCTGGGTTATATTTTTTGTTCCTATCTCCACCAAACTGATCAGTAACTCCATCCGTGAACAAGAATAATAAATCATCTTTTTTAATCGTAATTGTTTTGGTTGGAATCACACTATTAAAGTCTGCGTAACCACCAATGTTCACGTTTTCAGACGCTAATGTTATTAATTCATCATTAGAAATAATATATAACGGTCGGTTCGCGTTTACATATTCAATGGTGCTTTTGTTCTTATTATAACAAATTAAAGAAATATCTAATCCGTCACTAAGCTGATCGGTAGTGTTTTGACTAAGCCTAACATTAATTTCATACCGTAAGTGCTCTAACATTTTAGCGGGACTGTTTTGGCTAATGTGTTCTTCAACCGCTTCATTTAAAATACTACTTGATATCAACGACATAAAAGCTCCTGGAACGCCATGACCAGTGCAGTCTACAACCGCAACGTATATTAATCCGTTTAATTCCTTAATCCAATAATAATCTCCACTTACAATATTACGAGGCTTATAAAAAACACAAGCATCTGTAAAATATTTTGATAATATAGTGGTATCTGGCAAAATAGTTTGTTGAATTCTTTCCGCATACTTTATACTATCTGTTAAGTCTTTGTTAATTCCTTGAATCAATACATTTTGTAACTCAATTTCTTTCTTTTTATTTTCAATTTCAGACGTACGAGATTTTACTTGAAGCTCCAGTTTTAGTTTTTCTCTTTTTAATCGTTTTTCTCTATTAATAACAAAGAAATAAAGTAGTGCTAACGACGTTAAAGTAATAGCTATATAAAATGTAGTGGTTTTCCAAAAGGGTGGCGTTACACTAAAATGATAAGCGTATTCTTTAGAATTACTAAAATCATTGCTCAAGGAGGTTTTTATAACTAAACTATAATCACCAGAAGGCAAGTTACGGTAAGTGATTTCATTAAAATTAAATAATTGTATCCAGTCTTTGTCATAGCCAATCAGTTTATAGCTATAATTCATCAATTTTTGGTCGGCAATATTATCCGTATTTAAAATAAACTGAATGCTATTGTGCGTATAGTCTAATACTAAGTTATTTGGTATTTTATACCAATTATAAAATCCATCAAAGTTTATTGCTGAATAATCTCCTGTTGAAAAAAGAGATTCATCGCTCCAATCAATTTGTTTATTTTCAATTAAAATGTTATTTATAAACACAGAGGCTTGTTTTTGGTTCGTGTTTTTTTCAGCATCATTAATGTGTTTGTATTGGGTTAAGCCTTCTACAGATCCAATCCAAATAAATTGATTATCATCAAAGACAGTGGTGTTTGGCTTATTATCGTATGAAGCAAAACCTTGCCCTTTGTTGTAAGATTTAATTTCTTTAACTCTATTTAAATAGGTGTCTATTCTTAGTTCATTAATTCCGTTATTAGAAATAAACCATATAACATCGTTGTTAAATAAAATAGAATTAACACAGTTGCTGCTAATGCCATCTTTTGTTGAAATTTTTTCGAATGTGTTTGTGCCTCCATTCTCAAAATAACGAACCGGTAATTTGTTTTTTAAAATAATAGCTCCTACATCTGAGCTTCCCAACCACATATTTCCATTCCAGTCTTTTGCTATAGTTTGGATGTTTTTAAAAATAGCGTAATCGTTACTAACGTAACCTGTTTTTGGTGTTAATTTCCAAACACCTTCATTAGATGTTACCCAAATATCTCCCTCCGAATCTTCTAATAAGCAAGACACATTAAAACTTAATAAATTAGTAATAGGAAAAGAGGTTATAGTAAAAGACAAGTCTTTATTTAAAATAATTCTATCTAGTTTAGATTCTGATTGGTATCCTACCCAAATAGCGCCATTAGGGGCTTTGTATAAGTAGGATATATAGTTTGATGCTAAATTATTTGTTTCTGAAATAACTTTAGTTACTTGCAATTTTTTTTGAGTATTCTCTTTACTAATAATGCTAATACCTCCGCCTGTTGTTCCTAACCAAACATTTCCATAATTATCTTCTGTAATACTTTTAATAATAGATTCACTAATTCCTTGTTCCCAAAAGCAACGTTCAAATTTTTTGTTTTTAAATTTAAATGCACCGCCGCCGTATGTTCCACTCCATATAGAACTGTCGGAAGATTTATAAACACTAATCACTTTTTCTTCTTCCAGTCCAGATTTTTGATTGTAGCTTAAAGAACTCTTGTTGTTTACAGACACTAATCCGTCATTCAATGTGCCTACCCACAAATTTTGAAATTTATCTTGTTTAAAACACATGGGGTTGCTTCCAAAAAAACCTTGACCATTACTTAACCAAATAACACTTTTTGTTGTATAATCGTTTTCGTTTGTGTTTTTGTCTATTGGTATTTTTAAAAAACCAAAACCATCGGTAGCCAAATACAAATTACCATCTTCATCTTTTTCAATGTTCGCAAATCGGCTAATTTTATTTACTCCAACAATAATAGAGTCAAAATTAAAATACTCCGCATTAAAGCCGGTGTTATTAATGAAATCAAATTTTATTTGTGCTAATCCATTCCCCCAATCACTAACTAATAAGTTTTTTTTCTTATCAAACTCAATAGATTGAATGGATTCTCCTTTAAACAAATTAGTAGAGTTGAAATTAACGATGCGAATTAATTTTTTATTAATAGTTGTGGAAGCAACAGAGTTTTGTATTAAAACAAATTTTGGAATTTTAGTGGAAATATTCTTTTCTATAAAAAACAATCCTTTGCCATCGGTTGATATCCATAAATTTCCATCTTCATCAAACTCCGCATCTGTTGGGTTTTGGACAACAATATTTGGTATTGCAATAGAATCTAATTTCAATACTGTTTTACTGAAATCTAATAAATAGTATCCTCTGGTAGTAATAATATGTAAAACATTTTTATTGTTTAAAATTTTTACAATATTCCCTCTAATTTTTTTATACTCTGGTTTATTTTCTATTTTACTTCCACTATAAGAACAAAAGCCCCTTCTAGTTCCTATAAATAAGGTTTCGTTAGTAAATAATAAACTAGAAATTTCATTAGATGGCAGACCATTGGTAGTAGTAAAACTTTCGAAAATTTTTCCATTAAACTTTGATAAACCATAATTTGTAGCTAACCACAAATTACCATAATCATCTTGCTCAATTTGTTTAACGGTAGATTGTATCAATCCTTCCTTCACGGAAAATTTTTGAAGGTTCATCTTTTGAGAATAACCCACAAAATGGCTCAACAAGAATGTTAATATGATATATTGGTATATTTTCACAAATAATTACTCTATACAAGTGTAACTAAAATAATGTATAAATTATAAGCTTTCGTCTAAAATAATGCGGTTAAACCCGCATGTATTTTCCCTATTCTTAAATCAAATCCAGCTCCGTATTGTTTTCCAATTGCATAACTTAAATTAAAAATGCCGGCTTTAGTTTCAAAATTAATCCCTGCACCAACACTTATGGGTGTATCTTCGTATTTACCAACCACACTATTGTTTTCATACCACATCCCTTCCCCAAAAACAAACAAATTAGAGTTTTTTTCAAATAAAAAACGATATTCTATCGTTGGTATCACATATGTAGAAGCATATATACTTTCTTCGTCAAAGCCCCTCAATGTTCTTAATCCTCCAATTCTAAATAATTCATTTTTGTAAATCGTATTGCCAAATACACTTCCAAATTGGGTGGATAGTTTAACCACATGGTTTTTAACTAAATTGATATATCCTCCAGCGGTTCCCTCAACTTGGTATTGTGATGTTTTTAAATCTAATGTTGAATAAGCTATATCATTTATTTTTGGATTTTTCTTTATTTGCCTGCTTCCAACTGAGCCTTGAACATTAACTCCAAAACCCTTTCGTGGGTTAAACTTATAGTCAAATTTTTCAATGAATAGACCCAAACCATAGGCTTTAGTATTAACATCTGCATATTCGGGTAATACAGTAATATTTGATAGGCCAGATGTTGAAATTAAACTAGCATTACGTTGTTTGTAAAACACTTTTAGATAGTTTAATCCGCTGAAATAATAATTTAATCCAAAAGCATTATTCACATCCAAAAAAGTAGTGTCTTTTTTATAGATTTTAATGTTATAGTCAGCTCCTACAGGTAAACCGCCAATATATGGGTAAATCAATGTTGCTTTTAAATCCTGCGTTTGTGTTTGTAACCGCCGCCATTGAATGTCAACTGTTTCTCCACTCTTAAAAATCGTATTTACCAATTTTATTTTTAAATCTCCAGTAAAAACTGTTTTCCCTTTATCGTTGGGCAAAATGCCTACAATGCCATCAAACTGTGAGGCGTTTTTTTTCTCTAAAAACAAAAACAATTTATTTTGCTTATCGGTTAATTGTATAATGGGTGTTTTCTTTTCGGTTACAAAAGGCAATTGCCTTATTTTTTTTGAAACCCCCATAAACACAGCCGTATTATAAGGCATACCATTTTTAATGCCTAAATACCTCAGCAAAAACTTTTGATTCACTTTTCCAGACCCCTCTGTCACTAAACTATCGAGTTTTATAAATAAATTTTTTTCTACGTGGAGTTTAGCAGTAATATTTGAGTTATCAAATAATAAACTATCTAGTTTAGCAGACGCAAAAGGGTATCCATTGTTTTCGTAATAAACAACAATCTTCTCCATAAACTTGGAGAGTTCAGAAAACTTGAAAGTGCGTTTTGTGAAAAAACGTTCGTTATACCCTAATTTGCTGACGATGGCTTGATCTTTTTTATCATATTTTAAATTCACCCATTTATACTTTTTTCCTGCGGTGATATATGTTCTATAATTTAAAGAATCGTGACGCGTACTATCCACACTTGCCGAAATATAACCCGCATCAATTAGCGAGATGTATATTTTGTTGGCTTCTTTTTCAATGAAATTTTTGTCTGAAAATTGTTTTTTATAATTTATCTTTTTGAAAACCGATGCTGTATCTGTATTTATAATTTGTAATTTGTATACAACTTGTGCGTTTAAGGGCTGTTTTGCCAAAAACACCAACAGGATAAAATATGTTAATTTCTGTACCAACGGTAATAGCTTCTAAGGTAATTATTTTTACCTTCACACTAAATTATTTAATACATTAACGTGTAAACTATTCCTTTTATTATAAATAAAATTAGGATTAAAGCATACAAAAACTAAAAAAACTATGAAACGCATTATTATTATAATTGCTATTGGAGCAATTGCTTTATTTGGTTTGTCTTACGGTTGTAGTAAACGTAACTCGTTTATGATTGCTAACGAAGGTGTTCTTAAACAATGGCATCAAGTTGAGAGTCAATATCAACGTCGTTTAGACTTAATTCCTAACATTGTTAAAACAGTTGAGGCTGAAGCTAATTTTGAAAAATCTACTTTAACTGGCGTTGTAGAAGCTCGTGCTAAAGCAACTCAGGTAACAATTGATCCTACGAATATGACTACTGAAAACATGGAGCAGTTCAAACAAGCTCAGGGCCAATTATCGTCAGCTATATCTAAATTATTGGTTGTGTCTGAAAATTATCCAACCTTACAGTCAAATCAAGCGTTTAGTGAATTGCGTGTTGAATTAGAAGGTTGCGAAAATAGAATTGCTGTGGAGCGTATGAAATATAACGACGCTGTGAACGAATTTAATATTAGCATTAAAAAAATACCAGGCAGTATATTCGCTTGGGGCTACAAAGATGCTATCTATTTTGAAGCAGAGGCTGGTGCAGAAAAAGCCCCTAAAGTAGAAATGAATATTAAATAATAATCATGTTTTTTAAAAAACGATTATTATCATCTGATGATGATGCTCGCTTAATAAAGGCGATTCAATTAGCCGAGGCAAAAACTTCGGGCGAAATACGTGTACATGTTGAAAAAACTTGTGCGGGCGATCCTTTAATAGAATGCAAAAAACATTTTGAAAAATTGAATATGCAGCAAACAAAAGACCGAAATGGTATTTTGTTTTTTCTAGCCATTGACTCTAAATCTTTTGCTGTGTGGGGAGATGAAGGAATTCATCAAAAAGTGAGTGATGAGTTTTGGAAAAGCATCACTGATTGTGCCATTGAATACTTTAAGCAAAATGATTATGTAACTGGGATAGAAAAAGCGGTAGACTTGTGTGGAGAGAAATTGAAACTGCATTTTCCTTTGGAAAGTGACGATAAAAATGAACTTTCTAATACTATTTCCTACTAATTGAAAGCACTTTTTTGGATAACAGCTCTTTTTGCTTTATGTACAAAACCTGTATTTTCGCAGATTCCAGAACGACCTAGTCCGGAACGATTATATAATAATCTATCCAAAGATTTTCCAAATTTTATCTCTTCACAACAAGAGGAGCAACTGGAAAGACAATTACAAGATTTTAGTTTAGAAACTTCTAATCAAATTTGTATTGTCATTGTAGACGATTTAAATGGTTTAGATGATGCGTCCTTTGCTGTTGGAGTTTTAAATAGTTGGGGAGTAGGACAAAAAGGCAAAAACAATGGTATTGTTGTGTTAGTAAAACCCACAGGAGGCTCGGGAGAACGAAAACTATTTATCTCTGTTGGCTATGGCTTAGAAGGTGCTATTACCGATTTGCAAACCAAACATATTCGTGAAAATCAAATTGTTCCTTACTTTAAAGAACAACAGTTTTATGAAGGTTTAGAGGCTGGTTGCCAAGCATTAATGCAGGCTGCCAAAGGCGAATACAACGAAAAAACAGAACCCAAAGCTAATGGAATAGAGGGGTTTGTGAGAAATCATCCTATTTTATTCATTATTTTAGTAATCGTCTTTGTTTTGATTATGTTTAAAGGTGGTGGAAGAGGTGGCGGTATGACTTACTTTGGTGGTGGCTCGTCTTTTGGAGGTGGATATAGTGGCGGTGGGGGCGGCTCGTCTTTTGGAGGCTTTGGTGGAGGCTCTGGAGGCGGCGGAGGTTCTGGTGGTAGTTGGTAATAATAAATTTGTATATTTATATCTGTTAAAAAAATATTGATGAACAAAAATCTACTTCTTATTGTTATTGCTTTTTTAAGCATTAGTCTACAATCCCAGATTGTTATCACTTCAACAAATATGCCTATTAGTGGTGATACTGGGCGTTATAGCAATGCTGCCTTAAACAGCGTGGGAGATTATACCACAACGGGAGTTAATTATAACTGGGATTTCAGCGCATTAGATTCTACAAGTCAAGGGATGCGTTTTTTTCAACCTTCAAGTGCTACGCCATATACATTCTACTTTTTTCCGCCAAAATATGGGGAATTAACATTAGATACAGTTCCAATTCCTTCATTTCCTGGAGTAACTATTCCTATTTCAATTACAAACATTTATAGTTTTTATAAAAAAAACGGCACGACGTCTTTTAATGCCGAGGGATTAGGCTTAACTTTATCTGGAATTCCAATAGGAACAACTGCCCAAGGAAATAATGATGATGAGTTATATGTGTTTCCTTTAAATTACTCGGATAGAGACTCGAGCACCTTTAATTTTTCAACTCCCAGTTTTAGTGCAATTCCATTTACTTATAAAAAACATGGTTACCGTATTACTGAAGCAGATGGTTGGGGAACAATTACAACACCTTATGGAACTGAAACTTGTTTAAGAGTGGTAACGACTCAATACTCTATTGATACAATTAAAATTAATGCCTTGCCTACTCCATTTAATAAATTTGGATTTCCTAATTATGTTCGCAGTTACCAATGGCTAACATTAACAGAGAAAATTCCTTATTTGGAGGTGTCTGGAAGTGTAATTGCAGGGAGTTTTGTTCCCACACAAGCTAGATATAGAGACAAACTTCGCACTTTTGTTGGAATAAAGGAAGAGACTCAACAATTGGCACTCTCTGTTTTTCCAAATCCTGCAACTAATCAGTTAACTATTATTATTCCTAAAAATGGTAGTGTTATAAAAGCTGAGTTAGTTGATGTACAAGGCAAATCGGTCTTATCAAATAGTTTAAACGACAATTCAAACATTGTTAATCAGCATACACTAGATGTATCTAATTTAGCCAAAGGCATATATATTTTGAATCTGTCTAATTTAGAAGGTAAACAATCCTTAAAAATTTCGATACAATAGTTTTGATTAATGAATAAATAAATTATTTTTACCACAAATTTTTTAAACCAAATTATATGAGTTCTCATCACGACCACGATAATCATTCAACTGAGCCTAAAGAAGTGTCATTTCGTACACCCCTAATTATGGCTTTAGTTACAGTATTAATTATTTTATTAGCCGTTAGTACTTGTGATAAAAAACATGGTTGCTGCGAAGGAGATAAGGAAAAGTGTGAAGCTGCTTGTGAAGCAAAACATGGCGAACATGATGCTGCAGGCGCAGAGCATGGTGCTGAAGCTCATGAAACTATGGCTACAGAAGAACATACTGCTGTTGCAGATTCGACTGTAAAAGCAGATACGACTATAGTTGCTCCAGCAAAAGTTGAAGAACACGCTCATCACTAAATAGTTTCATTTTATTATCAAAAAAAGGCTCTACAATTATCTTGTAGAGCCTTTTTTAATGCAAGAATATAAACTTTAATGTTTCTTGCATGAAAATTAAATCAAGTTTTGTTATTTAATTTGACAGTCTCTCGTGTAGTCTCCAAAAAAATCAGTTCCAGATCCTTCTTGTGCATTACAACGGCTTTCCGCTCTAACCCTTGTATCCTTAAAGGTATAATTGCCATCCGCAGATGTTGTTGAGCTTGAACTTCCTGTTCTTGTAATTGTGCATTCACAAACATAATTTTTTTTACAAGACACTAAACTAAGTGTAAATAATGCCACAATGGCGATAATAGATTTTTTCATAATTTCCTGTTTTTAGGTTAATACTTATTTAATGAATTAGTTATTTACCTAACTCTAACACAAAGTAAAGAACTAAAAAAGGCGGTTGTTTCAAAAAAAGCTAAGAGCCTATTTTTGATAGTTAAAACAGACAAAGGTTTGGCTGATAGTAGATAAACTTGTTCTTTTCCTATAACTTCTTTAAGCATTTTACAATATTATCATTCTATTTTTTATTAGTTATTGTGCATAGAAAAGGTGATTATTTCGTAATATTGCACAATTAAAAAACATAAAATGGCTACAGATAACTTTCAAGCACACGATTATTATTTAATGGATGAATTATTAAGTGATGAACATAAATTAATTCGTGATACTGCCCGTGCATGGGTAAAAAAAGAAGTAACTCCAATTGTTGAAGATGCTTGTCAAACAACTAAGTTTCCTAAACAATGGATTAAAGGCTTAGCAGAAATTGGCGCTTTTGGTCCTTATATTCCTGCAGAATATGGTGGTCCTGGTTTAGATCAAATTAGCTATGGATTAATTATGCAGGAGTTAGAGCGTGGCGATAGTGGTTTACGTTCAACAGCATCTGTTCAAAGTTCTTTAGTAATGTTCCCAATTTATACATACGGCAGCGAAGAACAAAAGAAAAAATATTTACCAAAATTAGCAACTGGCGATTTAATGGGTTGTTTTGGTTTAACAGAACCAGACCATGGAAGTAACCCCTCGGGCATGTTAACTAACTATAAAGATGCGGGAGATGGAAAACACGTAATCTTAAATGGTGCTAAAATGTGGATTAGTAATTCGCCATTTGCTGATATTGCAGTGGTTTGGGCTAAAGATGAAGCAGGAGAAATTAGAGGGTTGGTTGTAGAAAGGGGAATGGAAGGGTTTACAACTCCAGAAACTCATGGTAAATGGAGTTTACGTGCTAGTTCAACAGGAGAATTAGTATTTGATAATGTAAAAGTTCCTAAAGAAAATATTTTCCCAACTATTAAAGGCTTAAAAGGGCCTTTGGGTTGTTTGAACTCTGCACGTTTTGGCATTGCTTGGGGTGTAATTGGTGCTGCTATGGATTGTTATGATAGCGCTTTACGTTACAGTAAAGAACGTGTGCAGTTTGGTAAACCAATTGGTGCTTTTCAATTAACACAAAAAAAATTAGCTGAAATGATTACGGAAATCACTAAGGCTCAATTATTAACTTGGAGATTAGGTGTGTTGAAAAACGAACACCGCGCCACACCTGCTCAAATTAGTATGGCTAAACGTAACAATGTGAACATGGCTTTACAAATTGCTCGTGAAGCACGTCAAATACATGGAGGAATGGGTATTACAGGTGAATATCCAATTATGCGACACATGATGAATTTAGAATCTGTTATTACGTATGAAGGAACTCATGATATCCACTTGTTAATTACTGGTATGGATGTTACAGGATTTAATGCGTTTTCTTAATTAAAAATAAATTGCAAAAAAATCCCAGAAAAAAATTTTCTTCTGGGATTTTTTAATGTTACTTAAATTATGAATATCCTATCGTTTTAGTGCCAGTGTTGGGTCCGTAAACCCAGTCTAATTTCCATCCGTAAGCACATTGATTAGTGCCAACTACGATAGGTGTTCCCGCTGAATTTACACCGAATAAACAATTTAAAACCAAAGCTTTAGCTGGCACTTTAATAACCAATTGTCCTGCAAGTGGTGCCCAAGATCCGCAAGTTGTGTTCCAAACAATTGGTGTACTTACCTGGCTAGTGAAAGCGTCTCCATCGCGTGTTGTACCATAATTTTCTAAATTATTTAATCCACCTGATGAGCCAATTCCTTCGCCTGTACAGGTTAATATATAAGTAGCACTTAGTGTATAAGTGAATTTTCGGTTAATATTATAACTGGCTGTTCCGCCTCCATTAAAGTTAACACTTAAATTAGTTCCAGTTACTGAACTGGCTAAATTTGGTTGTGCAAACGTATACAGTTCCCACCAAGTACCACCACTAACATTTGTTAGGTTTTGCATACCATTTAATTCGATAAATGCAGCATCAGAAGCGCGAGTTACTCTATAAGCTAAATATTCTACTTTCATTACACATCCAGCCATTTTCCATCTTTGTCCACCAGTATAATTAATAATCGTTAAACGAATAGATCCACTGCGTTTTCTGTTATTAACAACTGTTATACCGTCGTAATTTAATTTGATAGTTCCCATATATGACCCTGTAGTGTCTACAGTTAACCCACCAATCGTATTGGTTTGAGCAGTCTGTGACGTACGTCCGTGCATATTAGGATAATCACTAATTGTTTTATTAACGTCATCAATTGATGCGTCATTTTCACTAATGGCTTGACGAGAATCTGTAGACGTTTGCCCTGATTCATCTTTCTTTTCATCTTCCTTTTTCTTACAACTTGAAAAAGTTAATAAAACCCCAACACACACTATGGTAGCGTTAAGCAGAAATTTTTTTGTTCTCATTTTTTAATTGGTTTAAATTTATTGTAACACTAATTTAATGCTTTTTTTCAAAAATCGTGCCTATATCATGATAAATGGTTTTCAATGAGAATCTTTAAAGCTTCCCTTTCACAATTTCATCAACCACAGATGGGTCAAGTAATGTAGATGTGTCACCTAAATTACTCACATCACCTTCGGCTACTTTACGCAAAATACGACGCATAATTTTTCCACTACGTGTTTTTGGTAAACCACTTACTATTTGAATTTTGTCGGGCTTAGCTATTGGGCCAATAATTTTATTGACTTCAGCAATAATTTCTTTTCGTAAAGTGTCATGATCTTTAGTTGTAGATGGCACTATGACATAGGCATAAATTCCTTGCCCTTTAATCTCGTGCGGATAACCCACCACGGCACTTTCAACTACATCAGCATGTGCATTAATAGCGCTTTCAACTTCTGCAGTTCCAATACGGTGGCCTGAAATATTCATCACATCATCTACTCTTCCTGTAATTCTATAAAAACCATTCTCGTCTCTGCGGCAACCATCTCCTGTAAAATACAATCCTGGGTAAGTTTCAAAATACGCTTGTTTACATCTTGCATGATCTCCATAAGTCGTACGAATGATAGATGGCCAAGGATACTTAATACATAAATTTCCTTCTACATTATTCCCTAAAATTTCGTTTCCCTTTTCATCTACTAACATTGGTTGAATGCCAGGCAATGGTAACGTTGCAAAACTTGGTTTAGTTGGCGTAACTCCTGCTAAAGCCGAAATCATAATCCCTCCGGTTTCGGTTTGCCACCAAGTATCAACAATGGGGCATTTTTCTTTTCCAATATTTTTATTGTACCAATGCCAAGCTTCTTCGTTTATGGGTTCTCCAACACTTCCTAATACTTTTAATGAATCTAATTTATAAGGTTTTACAAATTCTAATCCCGCTGCTTCTAATGCTCTGATTGCTGTTGGTGCGGTATAAAAATGAGTTACCTTATGCTTATCGATTACTTTCCAAAAACGTCCTGCATCAGGATACGTTGGAACACCTTCAAATAACACAGCACTTGCGCCTGCTAATAATGGTCCGTATGCTATATACGAATGTCCTGTTATCCAGCCTACGTCAGCTGTACACCAAAATAACTCC
>JBKJPW010000013.1:0-42189 GCA_046594225.1 Bacteroidia bacterium | reverse complement strand
CATATTTATTTTATGCACCACAGAGCCACAAAGAACACTGAGGTTTTTCAATATTATTGTTTAATCAATTTAATCACTTCTTGAGTTTGTATTTCTCTAATGCAATGGCAATCCATTGTTTTTCTACAATCACTACAATTTTTATTTAACACTAAGTAGCTTGCTTGTTTTCCAATAGGCTTCCATCGTCCAGGATGAATGGGACGCATTGGGGCAAACAATCCAATTGCTTTTTTGCCAAGAGCGGATGCTATATGCAAAGGACCAGTACTAGCAGCAATTAATACATCACAGTGATTGATAAATGCAATAAATTGTTGCAAAGATAATTTACCAGTTAAATTAATAACTTCTGGATGCTTGGCAATCAACTCTTTTACTAATTCCCCTTCTTGTTGAGTGCCACTTATATATAATGTGTTTTTTGTTTTATCTAATTCAGAAATTAATTTCGAAAAATTATCTAATCCCCATTCACGCGCACTTCCTTTTGATTTTGGATGAAGTATAATTTTGGTTTTAGATGTATCAATTAAATCTAAATGAATTTTTTCTAATGCGGGAACTTTTGTAAAACCATAAGCATTAGCTAATTCTTCAGTGCTAAAATCTTTGATAATACCAAGTGGAGCTAATAGTTTAGTGTTTAATTGCGCTTCGTGCAAATCAGAATTTTTGCGAGATAATTTTATTCGCACATTGCATGTAAACCAATGCCATAAACGATTAGTAGTACCAATTCGGTTTTGAATAACTGCTTTTTTTGCTAGCACTGCAATTTCTTTTACAGGAAACACATGAATAATATGTGTGGCATTTAATTTTCTGAAAGCTTCAATTTGTTCCTGAGATGGTAATTTTAAAATATCATCATAGCTTATAAATTCGTCCACGTGTTCTGACAATGCAATCACATCCCTGGTGTAATTTCTTCCTAAAAAAATTACTTTACTGTTTGGAATAGATTGTTTAATAATGCCAGCCATTGGCAAGGTTAAAACCACATCACCAATACTATCAGTTCTACTAATAATTATAATAGGATTATTTTGCAAGCGATTGTTGTTTATAAATGTCTCTAATTTTTTTGTATTTCAAATAGGTAGCATAAGCCGAAATTTTAGAAATTAAATACCCTGCTTTTCCATCTAAAAATCCTAAATGCAATAAATAGTGATCAATAAATTTAGCAATAGGATTGGCAATTAATTTATAGAAAGGTGCTTTTTTTCCCGCTTCTACAAATGCTTTGGATGCTATATTGGTAAAGTATTCTACTTGCTTATAATGATCTTCTAAAGTATAATAACTGTAATGTAAAATATCGCCTTTTAGATGTTTGGTATTTTTGTCGCCGTCTTTTAATTCATATTTATCATGTGGATTAATACCAGTCCAAGAACCTTTTCTGCTATCCCACAAACGCATTTTAGTATCAGGATACCAATTGCAATGTTTTACCCAATGGCTGCAATAATTAGTTAAACGGTTCATGTAATACCCATCATGCGTCCAATTTTCTTTCGCTTCTAAAATTGATTTTTTCAAGGTTTCATCCAAAGCTTCATCCGCATCTAAGGATAATATATGAGGATTTGAAGCATAGGTAATTGCTCTATTTTTTTGCTGAATATGCCCATCAAAGGCATGTTCATAAAACTGAACGCCATAGGAAGTGCAAATTTCTTTGGTTTTATCTTTACTAAAAGAATCGAGCACCACAATTTCGTCGGCAATATCTTTTACCGATTCTAAACAACGAGCAATGTTTTTTTCCTCGTTAAATGTGATGATGACTACTGATAATTTTGGCACGATGTAAATTTAAGATTTGTATAGGAACAAACGAACTAAATCTTAAATTTGTTTGTCTTGAAACAAACCGATAGAAACATAACTTTTAAGCCCACCATGCTATATGCACTTGCTATAGGTGCTTTAGTGGTTTTGGCTTATTATAAATTGTTTTCAGCTAATTTTATTAGTTGGGATGATGGGGATGTAGTTCTTAATAATAAAGATGTTCATGGTTTTAATATTAAAGCGTTTTTTACAAATTATTACGTAGGAAATTATGCGCCAATCAGCATGATTGGTTTCGCTATCGATTGGTTATTGTTTCATGGAAATGCAGCTGGTCATCATGCTATGAGTATTATTTTTCATATTGTAAATGGTATTTTAGTTTATTATTTGGCAGTTTTAATTTTAAAAGACCATCTAAAAGCATTATTGTGTGCAGTTATTTTTTGTTTTCATCCTTTGCAAGTAGAAACCGTTGCCTGGGTATCAGCAAAAAACAATTTAGTGTATAGTGTTTTCTTTTTATTGGGTTTAATTTATTATTCTAAATATGTAATCGAACAAACAAAAAAATATTACATCTACACGCTTTTATTTTTCGTGTTATCTGTTTTAAGTAAACCTTCTGCTATTTGTTTTCCGTTAGTATTACTATTAGTAGATTATTTATTAAAAACTAAATTAGATTTTAAATCCCTATTAATTAATAAAATCCCATTCTTTTTATTGGCAGCAGCATTTGGCTTTGCAACCATTTACACGCGTACCGAAGATAAATTCATTAATCAAAATCATGCCTATGCAATTCATGAGCGCATCGGTTACGCAGGTTATGCCATTTTGCAATACATCTATAAATTTTTAATTCCTGTTAATTTGTCTGTCATCTATCCTTATCCGCAAGATAAATTAATGAGTTTAATTATTGGTTATGTTTTGATTGGATTACTCGCATTTATGATTTACAAATTATATCAAGCAAAACAAAAAGTGCTACTGTTTGGTTTGTTATTTTTTATTGCTAATTTATTATTAGTGTTACAGTTTATACCTTTTGGAGAGGTTTTGACAGCTGATAGATACATGTATTTACCAATGATTGGTGTTGCTTTGGTTTTAGTATCTATTATTCCATTAAAAGGAAATCATTTAAAAATTAGTGGAATTGTATTGATGTTGATTTTTGGAAGCTTCACTTTTATGCGTGCTAGTGTTTGGAAAAATAGTATTTCCTTATACTCTGATATTATTAAAAAGTATCCTCATTCATTTGTTGCATTAAATAGTTTGGGAGCAGAATATATGCTTAATAAAAACTATGACATGTCAATTCGCTATTTAAATGCCGCCATTAATGAGAACACAGAATATTATAAAGGGTATTACAATAGAGGGTTGCTATTTGCACAAACCGATAGAATGAAAAATGCCTTAAAGGATTTTGATAAAGCGATTGCCTTAAAGCAATATCCTAAGGCTTATGTGGCGAGGGCAAATGCATATTATGTTTTAAAAGATTTTCCTAAAGCAATATTGGATGCTGAAATGGTTTTGAAAACGGACGCTACAAATTTTAAAGCAAATTATGTACTAGCAAATTGTTACGATGATTTAAATCAATTTGATAAGGCTATTATGTATTACAATAAAGTAATTCTTGCAAACACCGAAAACCCCTTATATTATTTAAGAAGAGCCATTGTATATGGAAAAATGCAACAATTTTTATTTTGTTTACAGGATTTAGATAAGTGTACGAATTTAGACGCTAATTATGCAGAAGCTTATTATTGGAAAGGAGTAGTGAAAGTAAACATGAAACAAAATCCTTGTGCTGATTTAAGAAAAGCAGTTGATTTAGGCTTTGAGGCTGCTCAACAACCTTTGGTAACGTATTGTAAATAGTTTACTTTTTTTTGCCAGGGCATTTTTTACAACGATCGCCCTTTTTAAAATTTTTGCAGCAATCCTTTCCTTTCTTGCAACATTCAATAAATGGCAATAGCGGACAGTTTAAATTTAACTGCATTGATTTTTCGTATTTAAAATCATCTTTCACAGGTTAAAGTTGGTGATTTGCGGTAACGAGAACAATACCTCAAAAATGGTATTAAGGTTTAATAATTGTACTTTTTTAGCACTATAATCAAACATTTTTTTGTTTACTTTGTAGTATCTAAAATGAATATACAAGCCCTAAATACTTGGATTACAAAAGGTAATGAGCCTCTTATTGTTGCTGGGCCTTGCGGTGCCGAAACTGAAGAACAAGTTTTGCAAACCGCTAATGAATTAGCGCAAATAGAAAGCATTAAATTATTTAGAGCAGGCATTTGGAAACCTCGTACTCGACCTAACGCCTTTGAAGGAGTTGGTGAGCCTGGTTTACTTTGGTTAAAGGAAGTACAAAAACAGTTTGGTTTAAAAACTTGTGTAGAGGTAGCCAATGCGCAGCATACCGAGTTAGCGTTAAAGCATGGTGTTGACGTATTATGGATTGGCGCTCGAACAACAGGTAATCCTTTTAGTGTTCAGGAAATTGCAGACGTTGTAAAAGGAGTTGATATACCTGTATTTATAAAAAACCCAATTCATGCCGATATGCAATTGTGGTTAGGTGCCATTGAACGTTTTTCAAATTCAGGTATTACAAAGTTAGCGGCTATTCATCGTGGATTTCATTATGCTGGTAAAACAAAATACCGTAATAAACCATTATGGGAAATTGCTATTGAATTAAAAACGTTATTACCAGAATTGCCTATCATTTGCGACCCTAGTCATATTTGTGGCAACCGAGAGTTAATACCTCATGTTGCGCAAAAAGCTTTAGATTTAGGAATGAATGGCTTAATGATTGAATCTCATATTAATCCATCAGTTGCTTTAAGTGATGCCCAACAACAATTAACGCCTTCTGCTTTAAAAGCATTATTAGATAGTTTAGTGTATCGTCAATCCTCTTCTCAAAATCCAGATTGCGTAGATAGATTAGATCAATTCAGAAAGATGATTGATGAAGTGGATGATGAATTAATTAATGTGCTTAAAAAACGCATGACTATTATTGAGCAAATTGGAGAGTATAAAAAAGAACACGACTTAACTATTTTTCAATTAGAACGTTGGCAAAGTATTTTACGCACACGTATTCAATGGGCGGAAAAATTAGGTATTCCAAGAGCTCACACCGAAAAAATTTGTCAGTTATTGCACGAAGAATCTATCAGAATTCAAACTGAGGTAATGAATAAAAAGTAGATTATTTATTTTTATAAAAGAATTTTATTTAATTGTTCTTTCATCACTCATCATGGCATCACAATTATCATACGTTGGTAATAGTGCGGTTGCTTTTGACGAAAGAGAGCGAATTGCAATTTTTTCGGTGGCATTGCGCAGGCTTTTAGCGGGAGAAAAGAATTGAAATTGGTCTTTCGTCTTGATTTTTTTTGTTACTTTTTTTCATCAAGGAAAAAAAGTAAAGAATAGATAGGTTTCTAATTCACTCGTTTCCCCAATATAATCAAACCTCTTTCAGCATCAATCATATTCGCTATTTTAGGTAAGTGAGCCCACTTTTCAAATCCCATTTTGTAAAATAGTTGAAGGCTTGGTTCGTTATGGTCAAAAATAAATCCTAAAAGTGTTTTTATATTTAATTCATTACACACTTCAAATGCTTTTTGTAAACATGCTTTTCCTAAGCCTTTTCCTCGTGCACTTTCTTCTAAATAAATACTTACTTCTACAGTTCCATCGTAAGCTGGCCGACCATAGAATGAATTAAAACTCATCCAACCAGAGTAAGTGCCATTTATTTCAATAATCCACAATGGGCGACGATTTGCACTGTGAGCATCAAACCAAGCTTGTTTGCTTTCAACTGAAACAGGTTCTAAATCAGCAGTTACTAAACGTGACGCAACTGTTGAATTATAGGTAGCAACAATTTTTGATAAATCGTTTTGTTGAGCGTGTATGAAATCTATTTTCATTATTTATTTTATTTAAAACATGCTCTTAAAAATTTCTTCAAGGCATCATTACTTCTTCTAGGACTTTCTAAAAAACCCATGTGTCCATCATGCTCTAGATATAACACGTGTTTTTCTCTAATCATGTCTGATTGTTCTAATAATTGTTCATGTGGCAATACATTATCCAATTCACCAATCACCATCATAATAGGATAGTGTGCCATACCTAAAATAATATCTCTGTTTGGTCTATCTTTCATGCCTTCTAAGGAAGCAATAATAGATTGCTTAGAAGTTTCAGCGGCAATTTTTTGAGCAAAAGCAATTTCTTCTTTTAAATATTTTGCGTTTTTAGTAGCAAATAAATTTTTGATTACTTCTGTCGTATAAATTTTATGGTTGGCTTTTACCACTTTAATAGAGCGTGTTCTATCTCTTTTCTTTTCTTCTGTATCAGCAAAAGCAGTTGAGTGATATAAACACAGTCCTCTTAAATTATCCGGAAATAAATCGGCAAAGGCTAAACCTGCGTAACCACCCATGCTATGTCCTATAATCACATATTTTTTCAAACGTAAGCCATCCATAACAGCTTTCACACATTTAGCAATCAATTCCGACGTATGAACATAACCAAAACAGTCGGTATCTCCATGCCCAGGTAAATCAACGGCAATTACTCTAAATGATTTTGATAGAGATTCAATAGTACTTTCCCAAATTTTATGTGAGCCTAAAAAACCATGTAATAACACCACTGCCCTGCCTTTTCCGGTATCAGAAAAAGTAACAGTTCCTTTTTTAAATTGTGTTGCTTTTAGCATGTTATTTACTTCTCAAAAAATTCAATATCGTTACTAATATATTGTTTGTTTTTTGAATCTGGATTAATTACATCTAAAATATAAACTTCATCCTCGTTATTTTGTGAAAATGTGATTGGAGAAATTTTCCAATTTTGATATTGCGCAATACTATCAAAGCCTCCAGACACTTTATTGTCAATAGACATTTTATTTGCATTCCAGTTTTTACCTAACATACATTTCCAATACACACCAGCTACTGGTAGCTTAGAAATTTCAATGGAATAAGAGGCTTGTAAATAAGAATGCTGTAAATAGGCATTTGTTTCTTTGTCAAATATGGCAATGACAGCATCGTAATTACTCGAATTGTTTATTTGCAGATAATTCTCCGTATCAAATAGTTTTAAATTTCCAAAATGACCGCTGTATGGTTTATCTCCATTAACTAATTTATTAGGAGTTGTTATAACTTCATCTGTTTTTTCGATTTTCTGGGCAATGGTTTCGGTGACTGGCTCATTGCTAAATAAAGACACAATAAGCATTAGTAAAGCAACTGCAATAGGCGTTGCATACAAAATATATTTATAGTCGCTGTAATGCGGTTTTTTTGCCCCCTGATTAACGGTGTGTTTTTTTGCGTGATAATATTTTTTATAGTACTCGCGGCGTTGTAAATCTTCCTCAGTAAACGAATAATCTTTTTGTTTTTTTTGTCCAGGCTTATGTTGTCTGATGGTTTGAGAAGCAGTTGCAAAATTAGAATTATCGTAACGTTTTTTGGAATGAGGATTACTCAATACATTGTATGCTCTTAATATATTTTCAAATAGAAGTTTAGCATTAGGATCGTTTGGGTTTTTATCTGGGTGATAAACCTTTGCTAAACGCCTAAAAGCAGCTTTTATGTCAATTTCAGTAGCTGTTTTTGTAAGCCCTAATATTGAGTAATAATCTGCCATTAAAATGCTACGATTTTTCTAAATAAAATTAGAAAAACTAAAAATTAGAAATATTATTTTACCTTATACGTTTTTGTGAAATCGTAATAACGCATGGCGTTTAAGTTTAATCCTTTCACTTTATTAGTTAACAAACGGTATGAACCTTCGTACCATAAAGGAATAATAACGGCATCATTCATTAACAATTGTTCAGCTTTCATAAAATATGCATAGCTAGTATCCTTATTATTTGAATCACGGCCCTTTTTAAAATACACATCGTAATCTGAATTTTGGTAACGCGAAGTGTTTGGATAACTTGCCGCTGTATTATCTGCAGGAACTGCATCACCTGTAAATAAACTTAAAAAAGATTCAGGGCTTGAGTAATCAGCTACCCAAGCATCTCTAAAAACATCACTTTTACCGTGCATTTGTAATTCATATTTTTGAGTATTTGGCAACGATTCAAAATTGACATTAATATTTAAATTTTGTTTTAATTGTTTTTGTAGTTCAACCGCAACTGAGCTATTTCTGGAGTTACCAGAGTTTACTAAAACTCTAACTTCTGGAAAGCCCTTTCCGTTGGGGAATCCAGCTTCTGCTAATAATTTTTTCGCTTTTTCAATATCTAAATTATAACCATTAATTTTTTTGATATCATAGCCATTAAACGTATTAGGAGTAATACCGTAAATAGCGGCGCCAATAGCCTGTCCTTGCAATACATTGTCTACTAGTTTTTCTCTATCAACGGCATAATTAATAGCTTGTCTCACTTTTACATTGTCAAAAGGTTTTTGTTTTGTATTGAATACATAAAACTGACTTAACATTTCAGGTTCCCTTTGTAGCAATGATTTTGGAGGATGGCTAATGAATTCTTTAATGTTTTTTTCTACAACATCCTTTACGCGCAACGACGGTAGAGTGTTGATTAAATCAATTTGTTGATTTTCAAACATAGATAATCCATCCTCGATAGAAGGAGCAACCATTACCACCACAGTATCTAAATACGGCAAGGCATATCCAGAACTATCTTTCAAGAAATAATGAGGGTTTTTACACAATACAAATTTGTCTTTATTTGAAGAAACATCGTACATAAATGGCCCAGCCCCTGTTTTTAAATTAGTGCCGTAAGCCTTAAAAGCTGTTTCGTTAATAATAGCGGCTGATGGGTTAGCTAGTAATTTTAAAAAGCTTAAACTAGGGTTCACTAACTCTAAAGAAAAGGTGTAGTCATCAATGATTTTAATGCCAGAAACAGATTGCGCTTTTTTATTAAAATAATCGTCAGCACCAACTAACCTGTCTTTTAAAAGGGTATTAAATTGATGATTTTCATCAGTTTTAGTACATATATTAGTTAAGCTGAATAAGACATCCTTACTAGTGATTTCAGGGCCCTTGCTATCTTTATAACATTTATCATCTTGAAAATGAGCGCCTTTTGTTAAATGGAAAATTATTTTCTTTCCGTCTGCAGAAATCTCCCATTTTTCGGTTAATCCTGGTATAACTTCCAGTGTTTTTGAATCTAATCTAACTAAAGATTCATGTATTTGGGCAACAACAAGAGCTTCTACTTGGTTAGTAACTGATATAGGAAATATACTCCCTATTTCGATATTCTCAGCCATCACAAAAGTACCGCCATTTTTGTCAGATAACTTGTTATCACTATCGTTTTCACCACCTTTACAACTAAAAAGTGTCGCAGAAAAAGCTAATAGTAAAATTGAAATGTTAAAATTCATAATATATAAAAAAAATAAAACTGCCTAAATATAACAATTAATCGACTATTTTAGAAATATTACAGACAATTTACAATTTTTAAATAAATAAAGTGATTTTTATTTTGTTTTTCTCAAATATCGTTTTAATATTGCAAGACTTTTCGCAGACGTGCTAAAACAAACTGACTATGAAACAAATTTATTCAATACTTCTTCTTTCGCTAATCTTTTCTATCAAAGGATTTTCGCAAGGTGGCGTTATTATATTAGAAGGAAATTACCAAGGAAAAAACTTGTATGTACAAAACCCATTTGGTAGTGGAGGCGTAGGTTTTTGTGTAACTGAGGTATTAGTTAATGGAAACATTACTACAGATGAAACAAACTCAAGTGCGTTTGAAATAGATTTCAAACCTCATAAATTAGCAATTGGAGAAAAAGTCGAAATTAAAATTAAACATAAAGAAGACTGTAAACCTAAAGTTTTAAATCCAGAAGTTTTAAAACCTAAGAGCACATTTGAAGTAATTGCAATGACAGTTGATAAAGATGGAACAGTAAAATGGTCTACTAAATCTGAAACTGGAAAATTAGCATTTGCAGTTGAACAATTCCGTTGGAACAAATGGGTGAAAGTTGGAGAAGTTGATGGAAAAGGTACTCCAGTAACTAATAGCTACGAATTTAAAATTGCCCCACACTCAGGAAAAAATCAAATCAGAGTTCGTCAAACAGATTATAGTGGACAACCTCGTTTATCTAGACCTGTAGATTTTACATCTGATGTTCCTGAGATTGCTTTTGCTCCAATTAAAGTTTCTAAAGACATTAGCTTCGTTGCTGGCGATAAACCATACGAAACGATGTATGAGATTTATGATCAATATGGTAACGTTGTAAAAAGAGGATTTGGATCTACTGTTGATGCATCTAACTTAGCTAAAGGCGGTTACTTCTTAAACTTTGACAACAAAATGGGAGAGTTTATTAAAAAATAATCTTCTTATAAAAAAATACAAAACGCCTCGAAATTTCTTCGGGGCGTTTTTTTGTATCGTTTTTTTGATAGTAAAAGAATTTTCAATAAACACTTATATGCACTGTACTTCTTATCATATTGGACTATACAAACTCTTTAATGAACTTTTATGACTTTTATGTTTAAAATAAACTGCACTAATATTTATGGAGTATTGCTATTAAATCAATTAAAAGCTAAATTTGCTATATGTACACAATTAAAGTAAACGGCACAAAAGAGTTCAAAACAGAACTTCATAAGCAAGAAAATAATATAATTTCTGGCAACGTAAATGGACAAGAATTTAAGGCGGATATCATTAAAGTAAGAGATGGTGTGTATCATTTATTAAAAGATAATGTGTCCTATAATCTAGAAGTAGTTAAATATATTGTAGAAGAAAAAAAACTATTAGTAAAAATCAATAATACACCTTACACGCTTGATATTAAAGATAAATACGATGATTTATTACATAGTTTAGGCTTAGATAACTTAGCGTCTAAAAAGGTAAATGATATTAAAGCTCCAATGCCAGGAATGGTATTAAACATCTTAGTTACAGAAGGACAAGAAGTAAAAAAAGGGGATGGATTGATTGTATTAGAAGCAATGAAAATGGAAAATATTTTAAAATCGCCGACGGATGGAATTATTAAGAAAATAGCCATTAGCAAAGGAGTTGCGGTAGAAAAAAATCAATTATTAATTCAGTTTTAATTTAAAAATTTGCCAGTTCGAGCTGTCACGCTAAGCGGAGTCGAAGCGATAGTCGAGAACAAAAATAACTGCCATGAGCGATAGAAGAGATTTCTTTAAAAAGATAGGATTAATAGGGCTTTCGAGTATTGCTACTAAATTAGTAAGCAATGAACAATTAAACGCTTTAGAAAGCCTTGGTAATGAAGGGATATCTGCTACTCCATTTACTTTAGCTCCACTACCTTATGCTTATAATGCTCTGGAACCTTTTATTGATGAGCAAACGATGACAATTCATCATACAAAACATCATCAAGCTTACGTAAATAAATGCAATGAGATAAAATCTACTGATATGGATTATCAAGTAGATGACATTACTAAATGTCGTCAATTTGATCCATCAAGTAAAGGCAAATCAATTTTGAGAAATAATTTGGGTGGACATGTAAATCATACTTTATTTTGGACACTTTTAAAACCAAATTCAGAATCAAAACCAAATTTACCAATAGGAAGGTTAGCAGAAGAGATTAATAAAGAATTTAAATCATTCGAAGAGTTTAAAAAACTATTTTCAGAAAAAGCTACTAAACACTTTGGGAGCGGCTGGTGCTGGCTAGTTTTACGTAATAATAAACTTGTAATTGAAACAACCGAAAATCAAGAAAATCCATTTATGCGTGCAAGTGTTGTAGATGCTGATTCAGTAAAAGTAGTAATGGCATTAGATGTTTGGGAACATGCTTACTACTTAAAATACCAAAACAAACGAGCGAATTATATTGCTAATTGGTGGAATATAGCCAATTGGGAAAAGGCTGAAGAGCTTTTTAATAAAGCTTAATTTATTTTAGTCTAAATTTTCAATTGTTTTTAGTAAGACTGTGTCTTTTGAAGATTCAAATGCTCCAATCTGATTAAATAGAATTTCTCCTTTTGCATTAATGATAAGTTGAATAGGATATTGTCTATTTTTTAATTTTAAAGTAGTTAAAATGGATGATATGTATTTGTCAGCATCATTTAGGAAGGTGAAATTCCTTGAATTTATTTTTTTTCGCTCTCGAAATTGATTAATCATTTTTTCTCCATTTTCAGTTACATATAAATAACCAAAATCTTTTCTGTTTACATAATCAGCTAATGTATCTAGTAAAGGCATTTCTTTGATACATGGAACGCACATGATATTCCAAATGCTAATAAAATAATATTTTTTTGTTGTCTCAAATTCTGGATGAAGTTTATTTATTTTTTTAAATAAAAAACTATTACCCTGAGTTAATGGAATATCTTTTATGTTAAAATTATCAGTTAGAGCTTCCGCCCAACGCCTGTTTTGAAGTTTTTGGTAGTAGTTAAATCCACAATAAATATTACAGCAGATCGATAAAATGAAAATGGAATAAATGAGTTTACGATACATGCTATTTTAATGAATTAAGTATTTTTAACAAAGCTGTATCTCTATTCAATAGATATTCTATTTTATCATCATAATATAATACATCTCCTTGTTCATTAATTAATAAATTAACTGAACGTATCTTTGTTTTCTCTTTTCTTTTGTTACAAATAGCTGAGACATAGTCGTCCATATCATTTAGTTGCCTTACATTTTGAAATTTTATGTTTCTTGGATTCAAAAAACTTCTTATCGATTCGTTTCGCATAACTGACATTAAAATACAATCCACCTGTTTAGATGGATTGTATTTAAAGAAGCTATCTAATTGTGAGAAGTACTGAATTTTCTTATTTGGTTCAATTAAAAAGGTATCCCAAATATGGATTAAGTGATATTTTGATTTATTATTGCTACTATTAAGACGTTCCTTTAAACTTATTAAACCTTCTGCATAAGACTTGTTATTAATCTTAAAAAGCGTATAAAATTCATTTTTATGTTTTTTTTCTTGAACTAAGTTATAAATATAAATTATATTTATAAATACGGATGCAAATAGGATAGAGTAAAATAATTTTTTATTCACAGTTAAGCTTAAAATGATATGTAGTATTAAAAAGGAATCTTAGTTATTTACTAACAACTGATAATGTTTGCAATTTATTATTTTTAACTTCGTATTCGCCAGGTTCTAAAATTAATATATAATCTGTAAAGTCAAATTTATATGTTGTACTAATTGTGATAATTGCATTATGTATTTTTTTTATATTTACTACCTTTTCTACTGGAGTTAAATTTGTATTTAAATCTTCCGTCACGCTGTATTCAATATTAAACGGGAAATTAATTTCTATTGGAGTGTTATTATTAGTATTTATAACTTTTGCAAAAGCTTGAAAAATGGCACCATCTTTACAAATACACCATCTTTGTTTTGTACCATCGGTGCAGGAAATATTTACACAGGCGCAGTTGTCTCCAACATAATAGCCATTTCCAGTGAAGCACCTTATTATTGCAGTTCCAGTATTTGGATTAATCGGTTGTGGACTTGCTACAATAATTGATTTTGTTGTTTGCATTGTTTACTTGGGAGCGTAAGCTCAATCCAGTAATCATTAAGATTGAAATAAATAATTTTTTCATCTTTTTTAATTTTATGTTGCAAACATAATAATCGGAAAAATAATATTTTATCATAATCCTTGTTAACCTTACATCTGTAAGGTATAGTTATCAACAAATCTAGTGAATAATACCACTTTGTTTATATAGAAAATATTATTTCGCCTGACAAGGCATATAAATTGCTACTTTCTTTCAAAATCTCATCATTTTCGGTAAATTAGAGCCTTAAATTCTTACTATGTTACGTACACATACTTGCGGCGAATTACGATTATCAGACATTAATAAACAAGTGACTTTAAGTGGTTGGGTTCAAAAATCCAGAGACTTAGGAGGATTAACTTTTATTGATTTAAGAGATCGTTATGGCATTACTCAATTAGCTTTTAATGAAGATGCTGATAAAGTCATGAGCACTCAAGCCCGTAGCGTAGCGCGTGAATATGTTATTCAAGTTACAGGAACAGTGATTGAGCGTGAAAGTAAAAACAAAAATAACCCTACTGGAGAAATAGAACTATTAGTAAAAGAATTTAAAATTTTAAATGAATCTATTACTCCTCCATTTACCATTGAAGATAATACGGATGGTGGCGATGAGCTTCGTATGAAATACCGTTACTTAGATTTACGTAGAAACGAAGTGCGTAAAAATTTAGAGTTACGTCACCGTATGGCTATTGAAACACGTAACTATTTAGATAAATTAAATTTTTTAGAAGTAGAAACGCCTGTATTAATTAAATCAACACCTGAAGGGGCACGTGATTTTGTGGTACCAAGCCGTATGAATGCAGGACAGTTTTATGCATTACCGCAATCGCCACAAACCTTTAAGCAATTATTAATGGTAGGTGGTTTTGATAGATACTATCAAATTGTGAAATGTTTTAGAGATGAAGATTTACGTGCTGATAGACAACCGGAGTTCACGCAAATAGATTGCGAGATGAGCTTTGTTGAACAAAAAGATATTTTAGATACGTTTGAAGGTTTAGTTCGTCATTTATTTAAAGCAGTTAAGAACATTGATATGCCTTTCGTTCCGCATATGACCTATGCTGATGCGATGAATTTTTACGGTAACGATAAACCTGATACTCGCTTTGAGATGAAGTTTGTAGATTTCAAACAAATAACATCAGGAAAAGATTTTAAAGTATTTGACGATGCAGAAACGGTATTAGCTATTTGTGCTAAAGGAGCAGCAGAGTATACTCGAAAACAGTTAGATGAATTAACTGAGTGGGTTAAACGTCCGCAATTGGGCGCTACAGGTTTAATCTATGCTCGTCATAATGCAGATGGAACCATCAAATCAAGCGTAGATAAATTTTATAATGAAGAAGCTTTAAAAGCTTGGTCTGCAGCTTGTAATTCACAGCCTGGCGATTTAATTTTAGTATTAGCTGGTTCTGACGAAAAAACTCGTAAGGCGATGAGCGAATTACGTTTAGAAATGGGTTCACGTTTAGGCTTAAGAGATAAAACAACATTCTCTGCTTTATGGGTAATTGATTTTCCTTTATTGGAGTGGAATGATGGCGACCCTAATCTATTAGCGTCTTTAGCTGGTCGTTGGCATGCTAAACACCATCCATTTACATCACCAAAACCAGAAGATTTTGAATTATTAAAAACAGATCCAGGTGCTGTAAGAGCAAACGCTTATGATTTAGTAATTAATGGTGTTGAAATTGGAGGAGGAAGTATTCGTATTCATAATAAAGAATTGCAAGCGCAAATGTTTGATTTATTAGGATTTACGAAAGAAGAAGCTCAAAAGCAATTCGGATTTTTAATGAATGCCTTTGAATTTGGTGCGCCACCGCACGGTGGTTTGGCTTTTGGATTTGATAGATTGTGTTCTTTATTTGGAGGTAGTGATAGTATCAGAGATTTTATCGCCTTCCCTAAAAATAATTCAGGACGTGATGTAATGATTGATAGCCCGAGTGAAATTAGTGATGAGCAATTAAAGGAATTAAATATTTTATCTACAGTAACTAACTAACATTTATATTATGTCACCCTGAACTTGTTTCAGGGTCTCATGGAATAAAAAATTAATAACTAAGAGATGCTGATCCGCCAGCTGGCGGACAGATGACAATTAATGTTTATAACAGGCATCATATCATTTTTAATTATCGGATTAATTTTAGGATTAATTGGAGGCGGAGGCTCGTTGTTAGGCGTTCCTGTGTTGGTTTACGTGATGTGCATTGAAGCAGATTTGGCAACAACTTATTCTTTGTTTATTGTTGGCGTAACAGCTTTAGTTGGCGCTGTGAGTTATATTAAAAAAGGAGAAGTAAGTGCTGAAGCTATTTTGAATTTTGCATTAGCATCCGTTATCACCGTATTTTGCATGCGTAAGTTTATAATGCCAAATATTCCTTCTGAATTTATGCTAAAGGGAATGTTAGTACATAAGCACACATTAATTATGGTAGTGTTTGCGCTTTTAATTTTAAGCGCTTCTTATTCAATGCTAATTACCCGCAAACCCAACAGAATTAAAGATGCGAAATGGAATGAGTTTGCTAAAACTCCATTGGGTATTCCGTTTGTTATTTTATTAGGCGTGCTCATTGGTGTTATTACTGGTTTTGTTGGCGCTGGCGGCGGTTTTATTATTGTCCCTGTGTTAATGATATTTATGCGTTTAAATTTTAAAAAAGCCATTGGCACATCTTTATGTATTGTGGCGTTAAATTCTATCATTGGTTTTTTAGGAAATTTGGGCCATCAAAATTTAGATTGGAAATTTTTAATAGGCATTTCTGCAGTTTGTGGAGTAGGTATTTTATTAGGAAGTTTATTGTCAAATAAAATTTCTGCATCAAAATTAAAACCAGCATTCGGTTGGTTTACTTTGGCTGTTGGTATTTTTGTGTTAATCAAAGAAACATTTTTTTAATTCGTGGCAAAGTCAGGAGGTGTATTTAAAAAAATAATTGTTTTGTTAGTGCTTGGTGCATTAGCTTACGGCGGTTTTTGGGCTTATGAAAATATTTTCAAGAACAACGTTCATTTAAATGGGAAAAAATTTACGCACATCTACATTAAAACTAACGCAACTTTTGATGATGTGTTAGATGAGTTATATTCTCAAAACATTATTGATGATCACGAAAGTTTTGAGTGGATGGCAAAGGAAATGGATTTACCTGAACATATTAATTCAGGAAAGTTTAGAATTGATGCCAAGATGAGCAACCGCTCAATTGCGAAAATGATTATCAATAATAAACAAGAAAAAGTAAAATTGTTTTTCAATTCTCAAATCAGAACTAAAGAACAATTTATTGAGTACGTTTCTGATAAATTGGAAATTGAAAGTGGGGAATTAGAAGATTACTGTTCTAACGATGATATTTTAGCAGATGAATACGGATTGAATAGTGAAAATTTTATGTCTCTGATAGTTCCTGAAACTTATGAAGTAAGCTGGACAACTCATATTAATGATTTGTTTGTATTATTAGAAAAATCCTATGGTGACGTTTGGACTAAGTCAAAAAAAGACAAGGCAAAATCTTTGGGTTATTCAGTGCCAGAACTTGTAACTATTGCTTCTATTGTACAAAGTGAAAGTGCTATTAAAACGGAACAACAAAAAATTGCTGGCGTTTATATCAATCGTTTAAAACAAGATATGAAATTGCAAGCCGATCCAACCGTGGTGTTTGCTAACGGAAATTTTGACGTGCAACGTGTTTTATCAGCTGATAAAGAAATGAATTCGCCTTATAATACCTATCGTTACAAAGGATTGCCTCCAGGGCCTATTTGTTTAGTTAATCCATCTACAATTGATGCAGTTTTAAATTATACCAAGCATAATTTCACGTACTTTTGTGCGAAAGCAGATTTTAGCGGCTACTCAAACTTTACAAACGATTACAAAGTGCATATGAAAAATGCATCCGCATATCAAGAAGCATTAAATAAAAAAGGAATTAAACGATAAGTAAAAAGATGTTCAAAGAAAAATTAAATAAAAAACTAGCATCTGCATTATTGGAACATGGTTTTGAAGAACCAAAAGAATTGCAAAAAAAATGTATTCCAAAAATTAATGGAGGTGCAGATGTCATTGGAGTTGGCCCAGCAGGTAGCGGAAAAAGTTCAACCATTATTATTTCTGCGATTCAAAAGTTAGGAATGGCTTTTGAAGATGCACCACGCGCTTTAATTATTGTTGCTGACGAAGTAAAAGCTTTAGAGATGAAAGAACAATTTAAATTGCTTTCTCATGAAACAGATTTACGCGCGGAATTAGCGTTTGATGGTGGAAAAATTGATGCGCAAACAGAGGCTATTTATTTTGGAACGGATATAGTTATTGGAACTGCTAAACGCGTTTTAGAAATTTATTTCCGCAAAAATTTTAATCTCAATAAAATAAAATTGTTTGTGATTGATGATGCAGAGATGATTATTAAAAATGCCTTACACGGACAAATAGATCGTTTAGCCTTGAGTTTACCTAAATGCCAGCATTTAGTATTCACAAACGACTTAACACCTAAAATAGAAAAGTTAATTGAGAAGTTTATTATTGCGCCTACCGTTGTTGAGGTAGAGGCATAGTTTGTAAAACATGGAAAACACAACAATTACCAAATGGTTTTTAATTATTGGAAAAATAGAAGGCTATAGCTATTTGCTATTATTATTTATTGCTATGCCTTTAAAATATTTGTACAGCACACCTGAATATGTACGACCAATGGGAAGTATACATGGGGCTTTATTTGTAGCGTTTATGATATTATTAGCTTTAATGTTTTTTAAAGTAAAGCTATCTTTTAAAAATGCTTGTTTAGCTTTTCTATTATCTCTTGTGCCTTTCGGGACTTTTTTCTTGAAGAAGGTGGTTTAAATTTTAAACCGATATGGTGTACCTACGGCACACTAATTCAAAATCATATTTATTTTTCTACCGATATATTGTCCCGCTGGGACAATACAATAATTTTGGTTTCTGCAAAAACCGACTCCGTAGGAGTCATATATCGGTAGAAATATCGGCAAATAATAATACCAGTGCCGTAGGTACGGAATATTTATTTCAATCTTTCTAAAACACCTTTGCGTTTTACAATGTTTTTATAATCCCATTGTATATCATTAGCTTTTTTTAACCAACGTTTTAAGTCTTTTACATTGATTTGCTCAACAGATGTATAAGTAATAGAGGCATCTTTAAATTTCCCACTTTTACCTGGCACTAATTGTTTTTCTTCAAACGTTACACCACTCCAAAATAATAAACGCACTCCGGCTTTTAATTTATCATAGCCAACAATAGGATTTTCCTCTAAAAACCAAACAGGATGCCCATGCCATATTTTATTATCAGCTTTAGGTAAATGTTTGCAAATTTCATCGTGCAATACATCGCAAATGACTTTATCTGTTATTGTTTGAGACTTGTGGTAGGTTTGAATGTCTTTGTTCATTATATTAATATTTAATCGTTGCTTTCAATTTTCATAAATCCCGAAGGGATTTAACATGAATAACACCGCATCTTTGCGGTGTGATAATAAGTGATGTCATACACAACCACAACGTGGTTGAATAACTATAAAAGATATTTTTCATCAAACTCAATTTCATGTTCTTTCAGCAATTCTCTGTATTCGTCTTTAAAAGTTTTAATTTTATGATGTTCTTCTTGGTTTTTCACATACTCAATTAATCTATCTTTTTCTTTTACGGTATATGTAAATGCTCCATAACCGTCTTGCCAACCTATAAAGCCTTCAAACAGTTTTTGTTCTTTAATATAAATTGAACTGGCTACTTTAATGTCTTTTACTAATGATGACAACGAAACTGATGGATGCAGATGAGTAACGATATGTAAATGGTCTTCAACACCATTTATTCTGTATAAATGACAATTTTTATTTTTTATTATTCCCCAAATGTATTTAAACAACTCATCTCTATTTTTCTTCGTCATCACTCGTTCTCGATGTTTTGTACTAAATACAATTTGATAGATTATTTGTGTGTAGGTACTCATTTCTGCTTTGTTATTCAAGCCCTTCAGGCTTCTATGTATTTAGTTTATTATCCACAGGTTGCACCTGAGGTTAATCATATTAAAGCCCTTCGGGCTTTTGATTGAAAGTATAAATAGCTTTGTATTCTGCTGTTTGATATTTGTGGTAAGTTTGAATGTCTTTGTTCATGGCATTAGTTTTAACTGTATGTAAGATTGTGTTACTGGATGCCACTAAACGTCCAACTGATCTACAATGTCGAATGGGATATGCTTGACCGAAAAGTTCAATTTATTGTCGTCAGTGTTTTTAACTATATCGCTAAAAATACAGATGTCCGTATCCTTAGCTCTCAGATGATCCGTCATTTGCCGTATGTATATTACTGCAGCCCTAACATTATTTTCACTCAAGATGTTTATAAACATAAAAAAGTCAAGTAGAATTTTTGTCATTTCCTCAATCAATGGAATTAATGAAAAATTGTCAGTGAATTTTTGTAGATCATTTTTTACTTTTCCCCATTCATTATAATTTGCTAGTAACGTCTCTGGTTTAAATTCGATTTTGAGTGAACCACGAGCACCATCTCCTTCTCTCTCTACGGACAGATTGAATTCTTGCAACGGCAATACGCAATGCACGGCATAATTTCTTAACTTATAAAAAAAGCGATAAGAAAAATAGTTGTCAAAACATTGACTTGTCCAAGTTTTAAAACGAATTGCTTCATAGGATTTGTTTCCGAATTTCCTATGGACGTAAGTTTCATTGTGGTCAAGGTATGTTTGTATTGAGCTGATGTAATTAAGAAAAAGTCTATTGAAATTTGAATAGTATTTGTCGTAGATATTTCTGTTACCTTGGATCGATAAAGAGGACTTTACCATTTCTATGGAGTCTCTATTAAGTGCCGTTATAAATTCGTTTTTATTTTCAAAAACTAATTCATAGAGACGTCTATTGCTGTCAATATTGCCAATTTCAGATAAAGAGTTGATCAGAGCGTCTCGCTGTTCTTCGGAAATGATTTCGCCAAATTCGATTTTATTTTCGGTTTCGCCGTTATATATTGTTCCTAAGTGTATTGTCATAGTGGTTGCAGCTAACTTACTTCTATAAGTGACGCTATCATACATGTCTACCGATAATGGGTGTGCTTTGTACGATAAGCATCATATAAATATACAAAAATAATAAATCCTCAAATCTGGTTTTTGCCCAATTAAAGCATAAAAAATCATCTATTTATTCCTTCATTTTCATTATATTTAATGCGTATTATCTCTTATTTACTATGAACAAATTACAAAATTACGCTTTAGGCCAATGGGCTGCCGGAGCAGATAACGGACAAGAATTATTTAACGCCATTACTGGCGATGTGGTTGCTACAGTTAGCAGCAAAGGATTAGATTTTGGAAAGATGTGCGACTATGCTCGTACCGTTGGTGGGCCAAAGCTTCGCAAAATGACTTTTCAAGAAAGGGGCATGATGTTAAAAGCATTAGCCATGCACTTGCAAAGTAAAAAAGAAGATTTTTATAAAGTGAGTTGGGCTACAGGCGCCACGCGCGTAGATAGTTGGGTTGATATTGAAGGAGGTATTGGTAATTTATTTGCTTATGCATCTTTACGTAAGTCTTTTCCTAACGAAACATTTTGTTATGATGGCGATGTAGCGCGTTTATCAAAAAACAATACGTTTATTGGTCACCATATTTGTGTACCAAAAGAAGGCGTTGCAATTCATATCAATGCCTTTAACTTCCCAGTTTGGGGTATGTTAGAAAAAGTAGCGGTTAACTGGTTGGCTGGAGTACCAGCAATTGTTAAGCCTGCAGCATTAACCTCTTTTTTAACGGAAGCAGTGGTTAAAGAAATTATTGCGAGTAAAATTTTACCAGAAGGTGCTTTGCAATTAATTTGTGGTAGTGCTAACGGAATTTTAGATCATGTAGAAAGTCAGGATATAGTAACTTTCACAGGTTCTGCGTCAACCGGTAAAATGTTGAAAGCACATCCACGTTTATTGCAAGAGGCAGTTCATTTTAATATGGAAGCCGATTCATTAAACTGCTGTGTGTTGGGAACAGATGTTACGCCTGCAATGCCTGAGTTTGATATTTTTATTAAAGAGATAGCGAGAGAAATTACAACTAAGGCTGGACAAAAATGCACCGCCGTGCGTCGTATCATCGTTCCTGAGAACATGGTAGAAGATGTGCAAATTGCTTTAGGAAAACGCTTAGCGCAAAACGTCATTGGTGATCCAAATGTGGAAGGTGTTCGCATGGGCTCATTAGCAGGGCAATCACAACTCATTGAAGTAAAAGAAAAAGTAGAATTACTTTCTAAAACTCAAAAAATCATTATTGGTAATTTCGAAAACTTTGAAGTAAAAGGTGCAGATAAACACAAAGGTGCTTTTATGCCGCCAATTATTTTTTATAATGATAAACCATTTACCAATACAGATTGCCATAACATTGAAGCTTTTGGTCCGGTAAGTACTATTATGCCATACAAAACAATGGATGATGCTATTCAATTATCTAAAATGGGTAAAGGTTCTTTAGTAAGTTCTATCATTACTGCCGACCCATCTATTGCTCGTCAATATACGATTGGCGCGGCTTGTATGCATGGTCGTATATTAGTATTGAATGCAGAGTGTGCTAAAGAAAGTACTGGTCATGGTTCTCCAATGCCAATGTTAGTGCATGGTGGTCCAGGTAGAGCAGGTGGCGGAGAAGAGATGGGCGGAAAACGTGGGGTGTTTCATTACTTACAACGTACTGCTATTCAAGGTTCACCAACTATGATAACGTCTATTTTAAATAGTTACCAAGTAGGTGCTAAAATGATTATAAAAGATGTGCATCCGTTCCGCCAGTATTTTGAAGATTTAGAAGTAAGCGAAACAACCATTACACCAACACATACAGTTACAGAAGATGATTTAGTAAACTTTGCAAACTTAACAGGAGATAAGTTTTATGCGCATTTACAACCAGACGCTTTAGAAGGAACAATCTTTAAACGCACGGTTGCGCATGGATATTTTATATTATCAAGGGCAGCAGGTTTATTTGTTGATCCACCAAAAGGCCCAGTATTATTAAACTACGGTATCGATGAGTGCAGATTTACACGCCCTATTTATCCAGGTATGACTATTGGTGTGAAATTTACGTGTAAAGAAAAACTAGCCAACGATAAACCATTAACAGCAGCTGATGGTAGCGAAGTAAAAGTAGGAATTGTAAAATGGGTGGTTGATATTTACGATGCAAGTTCGATGGATGTATTAGAAAAATATGATGCTGTTGACCAAGCAGGTCAAACGGTTGGTATTGCTACTATTTTAACAATGGTGAAATTGAAAAATCAAGATTAGAAATAATCAGAGTAAATTCAAATGAAAAATAATAATTTAATCACATTCTTTATTTTGAGTATTTACTCTTTATGTTTTTTGCAAAATAATATTCATCATTCTTTTAAATTATTATTAAATAGATGAATAAATTTCGGTTACTAATCGTTGTATGGTGCTATATACCTTCATTATTTAGCATAAATGTGGTAGATAGCCTCAGGCAAAAACTTGCGGCTAAAAACATTTCGGATACCGCTCAGGTTAATATCTATAACAACATTGCTCTTTTTTTTGAGGAGCAGGCAGATGATAGCTGTTTGTTTTATGCTAGAGCGGCTTTAAATCTTTCTCAAAAAATAAATTACATCAATGGTTGCGGAAAAGCATACAATACCATTGGCTCATATTATAATGGCAAAGGAGAATACGAGAAGGCTTTATCCAATTTTATTGATGGCTATAAAATTTACGAAAAAAATAAGAATCGTAAAGCCATGAGTAATTTAATGAACTCAATTGGTAATACTTACCTTGGGATTAATAATCAAAAAAAAGCATTGGAAGCCTATACACAAAGTTATGAGGTCGCCAGCCAAGATTCTAATAAATACATGATGGGTATTTCTTCTATTGGATTAGGAAATATTTATTTATTAAAAAAGGATGCTAATCAGGCACTTTATTTTTTTGTCAGAGCCAAAAGTGTTTTCGAAAAACCTCCTGTAGCGTTATATCCACTATCCGTATCGTACACATTAATTGGAGATGCATGTATTGAATTAAATAAATACGAAGAGGCATTTGTAAATTTTAATAAAGCAGTCGAACAATTTAAAACTCTAAATAATACTTACGGCATAGCAGCAACCTATCAAGTAATTGGCGAGGCTTATAAAAAAAGAAAAGACTTAAACAAAGCGCTAGAGTATTTTTTAAAATCGTTTCTCATTTTTGAAGAACGAAAAGCCTATGATGATCTCAAAAACTTAAGTCTTAATATTTCTGAAGTATATAAGCAACAACATAATTTTGAAAAAGCTTTAGAGTATTCGGATAAATATATCAGTTTTAAAGATTCTGTTTTAAGTATTGAAAAAAATAAACAATTACTAGAAGTAGAGACAAAATACGAAACAGAGAAAAAGGAACAGCAAAATACAATTTTAAAAAAACAAAATGATTTATCTAATGAACGTATTGAAAGGCAAAGCATTATTAGTTATTTCATTATTGTTAGCTTAGTAATTTCTTTATTGTTTGGAGTGTTTATGTATCGAGTTTATTCTCAAAAAAAGAAAGCTCACCAGTTAATCACCAAACAAAAAGAACAGGTTGAGCAAAAACAAGAAGAAATTGAAGCGCAAAAACATGTTATTGAATTAAAACAAAAAGAAATCTTGGATTCTATTAACTATGCTAAAAGAATCCAATACGCATTATTAGCAAATGATAAACTATTAAGTGAAAATTTGACTTCTCATTTTATTTTCTTTAAACCAAAAGATATTGTGAGTGGCGATTTTTACTGGGCGACTGAGCACGAAGATAATTTTTATATAGCTGTGTGCGACAGCACAGGACATGGCGTGCCCGGTGCTTTTATGAGCTTATTAAGCATTGGTTTTTTAAGTGAAGCTATTAAAGAAAAAGCTATACAACAACCTAATCATATTTTTGATTATGTGAGAAGGCGACTCATTGAAAGTGTAAGTAATGAAGATCAAAAAGATGGATTTGATGGCGTTATTATGCGAATTAATAAAACAAGTAAAAAAATTACTTATGCAGCTGCCAATAATCATCCTATTATTATTTCAAATGGAACGTTAATTCATTTAAATTATGATAAAATGCCAGTTGGCAAGGGAGAAAAATTATCGCCCTTTACTGAATTTGAAATTTTACCTGACGCTAATTCCACTATTTATATATACACAGATGGTTATGCCGATCAATTTGGAGGTGAAAAAGGAAAAAAATTTAAATACAAACAATTAAATAATTTATTACTTGGTAACTCGATAAAAGATATGAATGCTCAATCAGAACAACTAATTAAAGAATTTGCTAATTGGAGAGGTAATTTGGAACAGGTAGATGATGTGTGTATTATAGGAATAAAAATATAATTAAAATTTAACATGAATAGTTTACTTTTATTTGAATTTAGATTTTTAAAATCACTTTGTAACTATCGAATTGCCATTTTGTTATTGGCTGTTTTAAATTCTTATTCTCAAGAAAATGAGTTTGAACAAAATCTTAAAAATATTTTGGCTATAACGCCTGCTCAAAAAAAAATCGATTCACTCGAGCAATTTGCCAGATCTGTGGTTTTTCAAGATTATGAAGTTGGGAGAAAAGCGGGACTAAAATTAGCTGAATTTTCAAGGCACAGAAAAAACAAAAGACAGTTTTTAATTTCGTTTAATGTTTTAGGTTTGGCAAGTTATTATGCAGGAGAAAATGAAATCGCTCTACACTATTTTGACACTTTAATAAAAACATCAGTTATTATTAAAGACACGCTATTGGAAGCGAAAGGCCATGGAAATTGTGGCTTAGTATATGAACGCTTAGGTAAATTTAAAGAAGCTTTTGCAGAATATACTAATTCATTAAAATGCGCTGAAAAATTAGGGAACAAGCCTATGATAGCATCTTCGTATGGTAATTTAGGAAATGTTTCGATCCGGTTAGGTAAATTTCATGAAGCTATTCCTTATTTTGAAAATTCAGCAGCTATTTTTATTCACTTAGATAATAAAAAAGCTACTGCCAATCAATACAATTCAATGTCGCAAGCTTATGATGGATTAAAAGATATTAAACATCAGGAAGAGTATCTAAAAAAAGCTGAAGCCATATATAGGAGTATAGGTGAACGACGAGCGTTAGGAACAGTTCTTACAAACCTAGCAACTATTTCATCTGTTTATTACCATAATACATCATTAGCTATTAAACTTTTGGAGGAGGCCTTGATGTTAAAGAAAGAAGCAGAAGATGAAAATGGAATGGCTACTATTTACACAAATTTAACCTCCGAGTACGCCATACAAGGTAAATTTGCTAAAGCATTTTACGCTATTACTCAAGCTAAAAAAATTGCAGATGAGCAAAACGATTTATTTACACTTTCTAATGTGTTATTAAAGTTTTCTATGATTTATAGAATGCAAGGAGATTATAAAAATGCTTATAAATATCACATAGAACACGTTACTATAAAAGATTCTATACTTGGCAAAGAAACGCAAAAGGCTGTTGCTGAATATAAAGAAATGTATGAATCTGAAAAAAAGCAATTTGAAATTAACGAACTCAAAAAAACAGAAGAAATTGATAAGTTAAAGATTACGAAGAATGAGCAGCAACTAGAAAAAGAAAAAGCACAACGATACCTCATATTTGGAGTTTTAATTTGCGCCATTGTTTTATGTGTTGTGTTGATAAGGGCATTTATTCAAAAACGAAATAATGCTAATATTCTTCAAACTAAAAACGATGTGATTAATGCAAAAAATAACGCTCTGCAAAGTGCAAATCTTGAAATTTTAAATCAGAAAGAAATTATTGAAGAAAAACAAAAGGAAATTGTTGACTCCATTAATTATGCTAAAAAAATACAGTACGCATTATTAGCACATGATAGTTTACTGAAAAAACATTTACCCGAACATTTTGTGCTGTTTAAACCTAAAGACATTGTTAGTGGAGATTTTTATTGGGCTACTGAGTATAATGGCTTTTTTTATTTAGCTGTTTGCGATAGTACGGGTCATGGAGTCCCAGGCGCTTTTATGAGTTTATTGAACATAGGGTTTTTGAGTGAAGCCATTAAAGAAAAAAACATCATTCAGCCAAATGAGGTATTAAATTACGTAAGAACAAGATTAATTGAGAGTATAGGAAATGATGGACAGCAAGATGGAATGGACGCTATTTTAATATGCATAGACACTCAATCTAAAAATATTACCTATGCTGCCGCTAATAATGAACCTGTTTTGATTAGAGAAAATGAGATTATATTATTACCTAAAGATAAAATGCCAGTTGGCAAAGGCGAAAAAACAGAATCGTTTAAATTACAATCGGTTATTTTACAAGAAGGTGATGCACTGTACTTATTTACTGATGGTTTTGCTGATCAGTTTGGCGGACCAAAAGGTAAAAAATTTAAGTATAAACAACTACATGACTTATTAGTAACTAATTCATCTTTATCCGCTCATATTCAATCAGAAATTTTAGTTAAAGAATTTAATAATTGGAGAGGTGATTTAGAACAGGTGGATGATGTTTGTATTGTTGGAATAAAATTTTAATTTGGACAAACTAAAAAACATATTTCTTAAAATACTGATTAGCTTATGCTTTTCATTACCTGTTATTTATATCATTCACGATAAATTACTTAAGTATAATGCTAAAATCGAACTCTTAAAAAATTTCACTATAACAACTCGAGTTGTTGATTTAGATAATGATGGCTACGTGGAAGAACTTAGCCTTGCCAACATTGATAAAGATAATTTTTATGGGGAAGTCTGGAATAGCAAATCGTTATTAGGCATTATAAACGATAAAGCTAATATTGTAAAGCAAAGCCTTAAAATAAGTGATTTGGATGAAGATAGCCTTACTGACTTTTCTTACTTGTCCTGTTATAAAGATACCTTGTTTTTAAAAAGTAGTGAGATTGAGTTGAAAGATAATAAGATTCACGTTTCTAAAAAATTCAACGTGGTAATTTGTCCATTAGTAATTAATGATGCTCAACCAGAGTGTTTTAAATCAGAGCTAGTTGATATTGACGATGATGGTTTTGATGATTATGTATTTACGATTTTCCATAGTCCTAAACACCGTTGCCTCTACTATTATAATTTCAAAAAGAAAAAATTATTTAAAAGTGATAATGAGTTTATGGTTGTTACAGATTTTCACAAACTAAAAATTAATTCAAAAAATGTAATTCTTTATACCACTTATGCTAATGGAAATATACCAAAAGATAAACTTAAGTTGGCAGCTTCTAAATTTAAAATGGACTCGCTGCATAGCGAAAAGTATTTTAGTGATTATTTCTCCTACATAGGGTATTTTAATGAAAATCTTAATCCTATTGGAAAGCCTAAAATGCGCGAAGGTTTTACAAGTATGACTAGAGCAATACCTATTGTTAAGGGAAATGAGATAATTTATTATACTAGCGAAACATACATTAATGAGCCTGATAGTTTTCAAACATTAAAAATATTAGACCAAAATTTGAATACTATTTTGTCTAAACAAATTTTGTTGCCTTATAAGAATGACTTGTATCATAAATATAGTAAAGAGGTGTTTCAGAAAATTACAATTGATAGTATTGATAGAATTATTTTATGTGGAAGAAATGATTCTGTGTATGAACTTTCACCAGAATTAAAATTAAATTTTTTATTAACAGATCCAAATATTAAAGAAGGTACAAAAGTAAAGCAAATGGATTTAAACGGAGATGGTGAAAATGAGTCTATTTTCTTTGGTTCAGGTGGTTTGGTTATATATTGTAATGGGTTTGAAGATAAAATATTTGTTGAATCTCCTGGAACTATTACTAACAATACAATGTTTGATGAGTCGGGTAAACTTGAAAATAAAAAAGGTTTTTATTTAAAAACAGAGGATAAGAAGATGGTGTTCTTATCGTTCGCATTTAATCCACTATATAAGTTCAAAGCTGTATTTTTTTTATTATCAATTATTGTTATTTATCTGTTGATTTCATTTATTATTAGAATACAAACTAAAAAATTAGAAAAAGAAAAGTTAAAACTTGAGGCCGTTATAAAAGAACGAACAAAGGAAATTTCCAGCCAAAATATTGAGCTAGGTTTAAGAAATACTATTATCGAAGAAAAACAAAAAGAAATTTTTGACTCTATTAATTATGCTAAACGAATACAGTACACGTTATTAGCTCACGATAGCACATTACAGAATAATTTAAAAGAACACTTTGTATTATTCAAACCAAAAGATATTGTAAGTGGAGATTTTTATTGGGCAACAGAACATGCAGATAAATTTTATTTAGCGGCATGTGATAGTACAGGTCATGGCGTACCTGGAGCGTTTATGAGTCTATTAAACATGGGTTTTTTAAACGAAGCAATCAAAGAAAAGAACATCGTCCAACCAAATGAAATACTAAATTACGTTAGAAAACGATTGATAGAAAGTATTGGAAATGATGGACAACAAGATGGGATGGATGCGATTTTGCTCTGCTTTGATAAAACATTAAATGCAATTACATATTCAGCAGCTAACAATGAACCCATATTAATCTCAGTAAATAATTTGGTGAGTGAGCTAGTCGAACTCCCAAAAGATAAAATGCCAGTTGGTAAAGGAGAAAAAACGGACTCTTTTACGCTTTATTCTATTACAGCAAATGTTGGTGACATTTTATATCTCTATACAGATGGTTATGCAGATCAGTTTGGTGGAGAAAAGGGTAAAAAATTTAAGTACAAAAAGCTAAATGAGTTATTATTTAATAATTCGTCCTTACCTTTAAAATCAGTATCAGACATTCTATTAAAAGAATTTAATTCATGGAAAGGTGATTTAGAACAAGTTGATGATGTTTTAATAGTAGGTATAAAAATCTAATTTGACTGCTGTGAGTAAAACAGGTTCATATATAAAAGTAATACTATCATTTTTCTTGGCATTAAATATCTCTTGTTATGCAAGTCAAAGAGATTCTCTTTTTCAGGCCTTGAAATATCAAGTAGCTAAGGATACTAACAGAGTTGTATTGTTAGGTAAAGTTGGACTTGATTTTCAGAAAAGCAGAGAATATGAAAAAGCCATTAATTATTTTAATCAGTCGGCCGAACTTGCAAAAAATCTTTATTTTTATGTAGGAGAGGGATTAGCCTATAAAAGGATAGGGACTATTTATTTTAATATGGATGAACATGAAAGAGCCAGAATATATTATAATAAAGCACTTCTTCTATTTAATAAAGCGCACGCACTACATCACATCGCTTTAACATTTAATGCTCTCGGAAATCTTGAAGAAAGTGCAGGGAATTATAACCAATCTTTAAAACTTTTTTTCAGATATCTTAATTATGCTGAAAAAATAAATAGTTTAATAGACATGGCAATTGCTTACAATAACATTGCTATTATTTATTCAGATATGAATGATTATAAAAAAGAATTGACATATAATTTTAAAGCTTTAAAAATAAGAGAGAAATTAAATAATCTTGCAGAATTATCAGCCTCATACAATAATATTGGAGTGTCTTATCAAGATTTAGATAATTATGAATCTGCCATTATGTATTATAAGAAGGCCTTACAAATAAGAGAGAAATTGAGAGACACTGTTGGGGTAGCAGCTGTTTTTCATAATTTAGCTATTTGTTATAAACATAAAGGCGATTATAAATTAGCGGAAAAATATTATCTGCAAGCGTTGGCTACACAATGTAAACTGAATGCCAAAAGCGATATTACTCTTACTTCAATTAATTTAGGAAAATTTTATTTTGATAGAAGGAATTACAACAAATGTTTTGCGTTTTTGAGTCAGGCATTAAAGTTATCTACTGAACTTGGGTTATTGAGTTATCGAACAGATGTACATTTAGCTTTATATGAAGCGTATGATGGAGTTAAAAGGCCAGCAGAAGCACTTATTCATTATCGTAAATATATTGAATTGAGAGATTCTTTAAATAATGTTGAACAAAGTAAAGAGTTTACGAGAATTGAAATGCAAAATAAATTTGATAAAGAAACAACGATACGTCAATCAGAACAAGCTAAAAAAGATGCTATTTTACAACAACAACAAAAGCAACAAAAAATTATTACTCTGAGTGTAAGCTTACTTCTTTTAATTATTACAGTATTTTTATTTTTTGTATATCGTAGTTATAAAGAAAAGAAAAAGGCAAATATTATTATCACTACACAAAAACAAGAAGTAGAAAGCCAGAAACATCTATTGGAAGATAAACAAAAAGAGATTTTTGACTCCATTAATTATGCTAAACGAATACAGTACACATTATTAGCTCACGATAGCATATTGCAAAATAACTTAAAAGAACACTTTGTATTATTTAAACCAAAAGATATTGTAAGCGGAGATTTTTATTGGGCAACAGAACATGCAGATAAATTTTATTTAGCCGTTTGTGATAGTACTGGTCATGGAGTGCCTGGAGCATTTATGAGTTTATTAAATATGGGTTTTTTAAACGAAGCTATTAAAGAAAAAAACATATCTAAGCCAAATGAGGTGCTTAATTATGTTAGGCAACGCTTGATTGATAGTATTAGTAAAGAAGAACAACAAGACGGAATGGATGCCATCTTAGTTTGCTTTGATAAAACATCAAAATCAATTTCCTATGCGGCAGCTAATAACGAACCCATTTTAATTTCTAATAACAATTTGGTAATTGAGATCATCGAACTGCCGAAAGATAAAATGCCAGTTGGAAAAGGTGAGAAGGTACAATCTTTTTCGTTATTTGAAATTAATGCAAATTCCGGAGATACCTTATATCTATATACGGATGGTTATGCTGACCAATTTGGCGGACCTAAAGGTAAGAAATTCAAATATAAACAGCTAAACGATCTATTATTAAGTAATTCATCCTTATCTTTAAACTCACAGTCAGAAATTTTAGCGAAAGACTTTAATTATTGGAAAGGTGATTTAGAACAAGTAGACGATGTGTGTGTTATAGGGATTAAGTTATGAGAAAAGTAGGTTGGATATTAATTTTTTTTATTGGTTTAAAAATAGATCTATCCGTTGCGCAGAATCATTACGTTGATTCATTAATTCAATATACACAAGTTGCAAAAGATGATACGCATAAATTATCTGTTTTAACTAGAGTAATTGAAGCAATTAGTGATGATGCTATTTGGTCGAAATACAATGATCAATTAGGGCCGCTAGCTAAAGAGTTAATGTTGAGCCCTGATATGAAAATTAAGGAGAAAGCAACTAGACACTATTCAGATTATTTGAATAACAAAGGTTATCTGAGTAATAATATAGGAGATATATCAGAGGCTTTAGATTATTTTCATCAAAGTTTAAAAATTCAAGAACAAATTGGAGATAAATCTGGACAATCTTATTCTTTAAATAATATTGGCTATATCTATAGTAGCCAAAAACAATATTTAAAAGCTTTAGAAAACTATATAAAAAGTTATAATCTCCAAGTTCAAATTAAAGATTTACATGGACAGGCACAGTCTCTCAGCAACATTGGCAATGTTTATGATAGATCAAAAAGTTTAAAGAAAGCATTGTATTATTATTTTAAAGGATTAAATATTAGAAGAACCATTAAAGATAAACATGGAATTGGATATTCGCTTCAAAATATTGGAACCGTATATTTTAATCAAAAAAATTATTTTAGTGCTTTATATTATTTTACAAAAAGTTTAGAAATAAGACGATCCATTAATGATGCGCAAGGAATATCATACGCATTATGCAATATGGGTAAAATTTATTTAGAGGAAAATAATACTCTACTAGCTCAAAGATATGCTTTAGAAGGATTAGAAATGTCCCAAAAAATGGGTTACCCCGAAAATATTAGCACTGCAGCTACAATTTTAGAAGATATTTATTTAAAGGAAGAAAACTATAGTAAAGCGCATGAAATGCTAAAGTTAGCGGTGAAAATGTCAGATAGCATTAGTAATAACGAAACACGAAACAGCACTATTAAAAAACAATTGCAATATGAGTTCGAAAAACGCGAAGTTGTTTCTAAAGCTGAACAAGAAAAAAGAGAATTAACTTATCAGGCAACTTCAAAACAACAAAAAATTATTATTATTGCTAGTGTAGCAGGGCTTATATTGTGTTTATTTTTTGGAATATTTATATACAATCGCTTTAAGGTTACCCAAAAACAAAATATCATTATCCAAGAACAGAAAAAGATAGTTGAAGACCAAAAACATATTGTTGAAGTTCATCAAAAAGAAGTTGTTGATTCTATTAACTATGCCAAACGAATTCAATACGCTTTATTAGCCCATGAAGATATGTTATCTAAAAACTTAGTATCTCATTTCGTTTTCTTTAAACCAAAAGACATAGTGAGTGGAGATTTTTATTGGGCTACTGAACATGATGGTAATTTTTATTTAGCTGTTTGTGACAGTACAGGACATGGTGTTCCTGGAGCATTTATGAGTTTGTTGAGTATTGGTTTTTTAAGCGAAGCCATTAAAGAAAAAAATATTAAAGAACCCAACAAGGTATTTGATTATGTTAGAAAACGATTGATAGAAAGCATTACTAACGAAAATCAAAAAGATGGATTCGATGGCATTTTGTTAAGGTTTGATAAAACATCTAATGAAATTACTTATTCAGCTTCAAATAATCATCCAGTTGTTGTTTCAAATAATGTCATAAAACATTTAGAATGTAATAAAATGCCTGTTGGAAAAGGAGAAAAATCTGAAGCATTTACATTATACAATATGAATGCTTCAAAAGGAGATTCTATTTATTTATATACGGATGGCTATGCAGATCAATTTGGTGGGACAAAAGGTAAAAAATTCAAATACAAACCGTTAAATGAGCTGTTATTATCATTTAATCAGGAAGAATTATCTACACAAAAAGATATTCTGGCAACTACCTTTAAACACTGGCAAGGAAATTTAGAACAAGTAGATGATGTATTAATCGTGGGAATAAAAATTTAACTCATTAACCAAAAAATCATGAAACCAAAACTACATTTAAAATTTTTACTAGTTATCATTTGCGTTTTTCTATTTATTGAAACTACATCGCAAACTTCTAAGATTGATTCGCTAAAAAAAATACTAGTATTAAAAAAAGATACAGCTGAAATTAATTGTTTAAATAATATATCTAAAGAATTTTCATCCTTAAATTTAGATTCATGTATAAAATATTATGAAATTGCACTGTCAAAAGCATCTAAAATTTCATACCAAAAAGGTTTAGCGAGAGCACTTTTATTTAAGGCCTATATTTACAGAAGAAAGGGTGAGGTGGATAGTGCAACGGCAATTTATAATGAAGTTATAAAATTATCTAATCAACATAATTTAATACAAGAGAGCGGTGAATCATATATGTTTATTGGATTTATGCTTCAAAACCAAAGCGAATTTGATCAATCTATTGTTAATTTAATTATTGCAGAAAAAAAATTCGAAAAAATTGAAAATAATTTATTGCTAGGTAGAAATAGTTGGATGTTGGGGAATACATATTTGAGATTAAAATCATATTCAGAAGCGGAGAATAGTTTTAAAAAAGCTCAAGGATATTTTGGAAAACTTGGTGATAGCCTTGGTTATTTTGATTGTGTTTTAAATACATCAATCATTTATAATGAAAAAAATGAATTAGAAAAAGCACTAACATTAATATTACAAAGCGAAAGACATTACCGTAAGGTTAAACATATTGGAGCTCTTTCTGCAGCATTAATTAATAAAGCAGAGGTTTTAACAAAAACAGAGAATTATAAAGAAGCGGAAATAGCTTTGATGGAGGCTTTGGAATTAAAAAGAAAGTTAGGCGCACCATTAGGAATATCTACATGTCTACTTAACCTCGCTAATTTATACCAGGCCACTAAAGAATATAAAAAAGCAGAACAGAATTATTTTAATGCAATTGATATAGCTAGAAAAGATAATACACAGAACGTCATTTTGATGTCTTACAAAGGATTATATAAAATTTATAAATTTCAAAATAATACTAAGTTATCTCTCTATTATCACGAAAAATATATGTTGTTAAACGATAGCATATATAATAGTGATAAGAATCAAATTATTGAAGATATGAAAACTAAATATGAAACTGAAAAGAAAGATAAACAGATAGTTCAAAAAAATCTAGAAATTCAAAAAAGCGTTGTAGAAATCGAGCAGAAGTCTTTTGAGAGAAATGCTTTTTTGATTGGTTTGTTTTTAGTTTTAATTTTAGTTGTTGTAGCCTTTGTGGCTTACAGACAAAAGAAAAAGGCAAACACAATTCTTTTCCAGCAAAATAGCAAAATCACATTACAAAAACATCTGATTCAAGAACAAAAACATAAAGTTGAAGAGCATCAAAAAGAAATTGTTGATTCTATTAATTACGCAAAACGAATTCAATATGCTTTACTCGCAAATGAAGTTATGCTCAATAATAATTTAAATCAACACTTTGTGTTATTTAATCCAAAAGATATAGTGAGCGGTGACTTTTATTGGGCGGCAGAACATAATAATATGTTTTATATAGCAGTTTGCGATAGTACAGGACACGGTGTTCCCGGCGCATTTATGAGTTTATTAAATATTGGATTTTTAAACGAAGCTGTTAAAGAAAAAGGAATTGAAAAGCCAAATGAAATTCTTAATTATGTACGAAAAAGATTAATTGAAAGTATAAGTAATGAACAACAGAAAGATGGCATGGATGCTATTTTATTTTGTTTTGAAACAAATTTTTCAAACCCATTGCTTAAAAAAATTACATACGCGGCGGCTAATAATGAACCAATATTAATTAGGGATAATGTAATTATTGAATTAGCTAAAGATAGAATGCCAGTTGGTAAAGGAGAAAAAGCAGATAGTTTCACTTTACAATCTCTAGAAGCTAAAACTGGAGATGTGTTATATTTATACACGGATGGATATGCAGATCAATTTGGGGGAGAAAAAGGCAAAAAATTTAAGTATAAGCAATTAAACGAATTGTTATTATCTACTTCTACTATCAGCTCAGATGCACAGAAAGAAATTCTACTGGAAAAATTTACTAGCTGGAAGGGTGATTTAGAGCAAGTGGATGATGTTTTAATAGTAGGGATTAAATTATAGCTATGATAAAGCAAATATTAAATATTGGATCGACTAGTTTTAACTCGGACACCCTGAATAGAAAAATAAGGGTCAGTAATCTTATTTCTTTCATCACCATTGTTACGATGATTGGTTACATTCCTATTGCGATTACATTTAAAATGACAGGAATTATTGTTTTGAACTCTTTCTTTATGCTCACCTCCTTTTTTAGTTTTTATCTGAATTATAGGAATAAATATAGTTTGTCCTTTTATATCAACTGTATTTACGGGTTAATTTATTTTGTGTTCGGTACTGTATTGTATGGTTTAGAATCTAACCTGCAATTCTTTATGCTCATCATGTGTTTGATTTCTATCGCGTTATTTGAAAATGTTATTATTTTAAGAATATTTGTTGCTTCTGCTGTTGTTTCATTTTTTATAATGGTTATTGGTCTTAAAAATCAGACAGGTTTTATGGCACTAACCGATGAAATGAAAAAGGCGCAAGGCCTAATAGGTGTTGTAAATTTATTTATACTATTTATTATTACAATTTTATTTTTTTCATTTTTTCGAAGAGAAAATATTATTTTTCAAAAAGCTATTTTAAAACAAAAAGCTATTATTGAAGAAAAACAAAAAGAAATTTTAGATAGTATCAATTACGCCAAACGAATTCAGTATGCTTTATTAGCGAGCGAAGAATTATTAAATAAAAACTTAAATAACCATTTTGTTTTATTTAAGCCAAAAGATATTGTTAGTGGCGATTTTTATTGGGCAACAAATCATAAAAATAAGTTTTATTTAGCAGTATGTGATAGCACGGGTCACGGGGTTCCTGGAGCATTTATGAGTTTGTTAAATATTGGGTTTTTAAGCGAAGCTATAAAGGATAAAGGAATTGAAGAACCGCATGAGATTTTTAATTACGTAAGAGATCGCTTAATTGAAAGTATTGGAAAAGATGAACAACAAGATGGAATGGATGGTATCTTGATATGCATCGATAAGTCAACCAATTTAGTAAGCTATGCTTCTGCTAATAATAGCCCAGTATTGGTAAGACAGAATGAGATTATTGAATTAGGAAAAGATAAAATGCCTGTTGGAAAAGGAGAGAGATTAATGAGCTTTAAATTATATCAAATGACTGTGCAAAAAGGCGATATACTGTATTTATATACTGACGGTTATGCTGATCAGTTTGGAGGACCAAAAGGCAAAAAATTTAAATACAAGCAATTAAATGGGCTGCTTATCAACAATTCGTCTCTAAATGTTGGAAAGCAGATGGAGGAATTGGAACAACATTTCTTAAATTGGAGTGGTGTTTTAGAACAAGTCGACGATGTATGTGTAATTGGCATTAAATTTTGAAATTTTGTTTAAAAAAAAGGCTTCTTATATATTAGTTATTTTAATTACATGGCTTTTGTCAGGTTATAGCCAATCTAACCATAAGATAGATTCACTAAAACTGTTAATTCAAAAATCTCATCTTGATTCCAATAAAGTAAATTTGATTTATCAATTAGGTGGTCAATATGAATATTTTAATTCTAAAGAACGGATTGAATACTATATTGTTGCGCTGGATCTTGCTAAAGACATAAATTATCTTAATGGCATTAAAAAAATATCTAATACTCTCATAGTAAACTTGTATCATAGACAAATGTTCGACGTATCTTTTTATTACTGTTTGGAGTATTTAGATTATTTAGAGAAAAATGAGTTACATGACGAACTTTTTAAGTTATATAAAGTGTATGGCAATTTACTTGGAAAACAAGGGAAATTTAACGATGCCTTGAAATATCTTCGCTTAGCTAAAAATTTCCAGTTAGAGAAAAATGATGAAATGGAATACGCTAATGTTTTAAACAACATATCTATATTGTTCTTAGAAAACAATCGATTGGACAGTGCTATGGTCTATTGTTTAAAAGCAGTTGAACTATACAGGAAAAACAATAATCGCTCAGCTTGGGCAAATTCTGTTTTAGGAATTTCGGAGATTTATATTAAAAGAGACGAATTAATTAGTGCCAAAAAAATAGCATTCGAAGCACTAACTCTATATTCTAATTACCCCAAAGATAAACATGGTATCGCAAATTCACTTTTTGTAATAGGGCAAATCAATTTGAAAAATAGCTTTGCAGATTCTGCACTTATTTACTTTAATAATGGGCTTTTAATGGCAGATACTTTAAATTTTATTCACTTAAAGAGAGATTATTGCAAAAGTATTTCAGAAAGCTATGAGCAATTAGGGAATCATAAAGAAGCGTATAGGTATAGAGTTTTATTTGAAGCATATAACGATTCTATTTCTGTAGAAAATACAGAAGGAAAAATGTTAGAAATGGAAGTGAAATATGATATCAATAAAAAAGAAACTGCATTAAAAGTACAAAAACGAGAAATAGAAGCATCTAATACTCAAAAAAATTATTTAATCATGGGTATTATTTGTGTATTGCTTTTACTTACTATATCAGTAAGAGGCTACAATCAAAAAAAGAAATCAAATATGATCATAACACAACAAAAAACGTTAGTGGAGCATAAACAAAAAGAAATTGTAGACTCTTTAAATTATGCTAAAAGAATTCAAAAAGGGATTATGCCAAATGAAAATGAGTTTGCTAAAATTTTTGAAAATAGTTTTATTTTATATAAACCCAAAGATATTGTAAGTGGAGATTTTTATTGGTTTGTTCAAATAGTAGATAAATCAAAAAATATAAACATTGTTGCCTTTGCTGCCGCAGATTGTACTGGACATGGTGTTCCTGGGGCTTTTATGAGTATGCTAAATAGTACGTTGCTCAATCAATGTATTGTTAATCCAGATATTAAAACCCCTTCAGACGCCTTAAATTACATAAATAGGGAGTTGCCAAAAAATTTGAAATCAACAGATGGAGAGTCTAGTATAAGAGATGGTATGGATATAGCTCTTTGTATCATTGATCTAAATACATCCGAATTACTTTTCTCAGGAGCTAATAACCCATGTTGGGTAATTAGAAATAATATCTTGATTGAATTAAAAGCCACCAAGCAAGCTATTACTGCATCAGATGAGATGACTAAAAAAACATTTATTTCTGAATCATTTACCTTGCAAAAGAACGACAGTGTTTATATTTTTACAGACGGCTACACTGACCAGTTTGGTGGTCCAAAAGGTAAAAAATTTAAGCATAAACAATTTTCTGAATTACTATTGTCAGTACAAACAGATGAAATGGAAATTCAAAAAAACAAGTTAAACGACATTTTTAAAAATTGGAAAGGTGATTTGGAACAAGTGGATGATGTTTTAATAGTAGGAATAAGGTTATAATTACATCAAAAACTGTCGAAAATTGCCATAAAATAGGTATTTTTGCGCCGTGTTAACTCAATTTTACATATTATTTCTTACGTTTAGTATTACTGACGCTATTGATATACTTTTGGTAGCTTTTATGCTTTACCAATTGTATAAAATGGTAAAAGGTACTGCGGCAGTAAATGTATTTATTGGTTTAGCTTTAATATATATTGTGTGGATTATTGTTCGTGCGTTTGAGCTAAAATTATTAGGTTCTATTTTAGGAAAGTTTATTAATGTGGGGGTTATTGCCGTAATGGTTGTATTTCAGCAAGAGATTAGAAAATTTTTATTGTATATAGGTTCCAATGAATTTATAAAAAATAAAAACTGGAAAACAATTTTTTCTTTTACTGGTCACTCGGCTGTATCTTCTCGTTTTATATTAGATGAAGATGCAGTTATCAATGCTTGTTTTAATATGAGCGACACTAAAACTGGAGCGTTAATTATAATCTCTCGCAAATCTGATTTAAAATTTTACGTCAATACTGGAGAAATGGTTGATTCAGCATTAACTGATAAAATGTTGGAGAATATTTTTTATAAAAATAGTCCTATGCATGATGGCGCTGTTATTATAAAAGATAATCGAATCATTGCTGCGCGTTGTGTGTTGCCTGTGACAGAAAACGAAAGCTTTCCATCCCATTTTGGAATGAGGCACAGAGCCGCTGTTGGTTTAACAGAAACAACTGATGCTTTAGCCATTACTGTATCAGAACAAACAGGAAATGTATCACTAACTGTTAATGGAGAAATAAACTCAAATTTAAATAGAGATAAATTACGTTACCTCATAGAAAAAAATTTAAAAAACTAATTAAAATAAAAATCTCTCTGCGCTTTCTATATTTATTTTGCGCGCTTTGCGATTAAAAACAAAAACATGAATCTTCTCTCAGTAAATCAATTAAGTAAAAGTTTTGGTGATAAAAAATTATTTCAAAATATAAATTTCGGAATTAACTACGGCGATAAAGTAGCATTAATCGCAAAAAATGGTTCAGGAAAATCCACGCTATTTAAAATTTTACAAGGCATCGAAATTCCTGATAGTGGTGATATAGCCTTTCGTAAGGAATTACGCATTTCTTTTTTAAGTCAAGAACCAACACTTGATGAAAATCATACGATTGAACAAGCCATTTATGCTGGTGATAGTGAAATGGTGAAAACAGCCATTGATTATACTCATTTAGTAGAAACACATTACGCTAATCCTACTGAAAAAACAGAGAAGCAATTAGATATTCTTACTAATAAGATGAATGATTTAGAAGCATGGAATGTAGAAACACAAATCATGTTGGTGTGCGCTAACTTAGGATTAAATGATTTAACGCAAAAAGTAAGCACGCTTAGTGGTGGACAAAAAAAACGTTTAGCATTAGCACAGGTTATTTTAAATGAACCTGATTTGTTGATTATGGATGAGCCTACTAATCACTTGGATGTAACAGTGATTGAATGGCTAGAAGAATATTTACGTAGTTACAAAAAAAGCATTTTGCTAGTAACACATGATCGTTATTTTTTAGATGAAGTGTGCGATCGTATTATTGAAATTGATGAGCATCAATTATTTGAATACAAAGGTAAGTTTGATTATTATATGGAGAAGAAGGCAGAGCGAATGATGATGCAGGCTTCTGAACTTGAAAAAGCAAAAAACTTATATCGCCGTGAATTGGAGTGGGTGCGTAAACAACCACGTGCGCGTACCGTCAAATCAAAATCTCGTGTAGATGCCTTTACAGATGTTGAGGCAAAAGCGCGTAAAAAGAGCGTTGATAAAAAAATAGAATTAAGTGTAAAGGTCGAGCGTATTGGAAGTAAAATTATAGAAGTACATAATCTGAAAAAAGCCTTTGGCGATAAAAAAATATTAGAACCATTTTCATATACGTTTATTAAAGGCGAAAAAATTGGCATTGTTGGCCCTAATGGAATTGGCAAAAGTACCTTCATTAATATGTTACAAGGTATCGAACCACCTGACGCTGGTAAGGTGTCTGTTGGAGATACGATTGTATTTGGATATTATTCTCAAAAGGGAATTCAGGTTGCAGATGATAAACGTGTAATTGAAGTGGTTAAAGATATTGCGGAGTTTATTCCTTTAGCTAATGGCACGTCTTTAAGTGCGTCAGGCTTATTAACGCGTTTCAATTTTGCTCCAGAAGTGCAATACGGGCATGTGAGTAAATTAAGTGGTGGTGAAAAACGTCGTTTGTATCTACTAACGGTATTGGTTCGTAATCCTAATTTTTTAATTTTGGATGAGCCTACTAATGATTTAGATATTATTACACTACAAACCTTAGAGCAGTTCTTATTAGATTTCCAGGGCTGTGTTTTAATTGTATCTCACGATCGTTATTTCTTAGATAGATTAGTGGATCACGTATTTGCCTTTGAAGGAAATGGCGTAGTAAAAGATTTTCCGGGTAATTACAGTGAATATCGTCAATGGAAATATGATAGTGAAGATGAAGCGGAAGAGTTAGCGAAAGAACAAAAACTCAAAGAAATTATTTCTGCAAATAATTCAGTAGTAGAACAACCAGTTAAACAAGTTGTAGAAACAGTAACTACAGAAAAAAAGAAACTCTCTTTTAAAGAACAAAAAGAGTTAGAGGCTTTAGATGTTGAACTACCTCAATTAGAAATCAAAAAATCGGAGATCGAAACTTTGCTATCTAGTGGAATAACAGATGCTAAAGAAATAGAAAAATTATCAAAACAGTTTATATTCGTTACATCACAAATTGATGAAAAAACGATGCGTTGGTTAGAATTGCAAGATTAGAGAAAAACTAGTTAATAATTTATAGGACTTTAACATTGTTTTCATATCCAAAAAGTGTATCTTTAATTAAACACAAACTACATTTATGGAGGGATTCATTATCTTTTTGCTGCTTGTTATTTTATTA
>JBKJPW010000003.1:0-24247 GCA_046594225.1 Bacteroidia bacterium | reverse complement strand
AATGGTATTTGGGTTAAAGGAAGATCAAAGAGAAATAATTGATTTGGCATATTATCAAGGGTACACACAAAATGAGATTTCTAAAAAATTAAATATACCTTTAGGGACAGTTAAAACAAAAGTTCGACAAGCATTATTAACTTTGAGAGAATTAACAAACGAAGAAAGTAAACACACAAGAATACAAAACTAACATGAATAAGGCTATTGATTATATAAACTCGGGGATTTTAGAACTTTATGTGCTTGGTATGACTAGTGCAGAGGAGACTTTTGAAGTAAATGAGATGGCCTTAAAATATAGAGAAGTACGTGATGAGATTGAAGAAATAACAAATGCTTTAGAAATTGATGCAGCTAAAACACCTTTAACTCCCAGCGAAACCATAAGACCTTTTTTACTAGCAGTAATAGATTATTCGGAGCGATTGAAAAATGGAGAACCAATAACCTTCCCACCTTTATTGACAAAAGATTCTAAAATAATTGATTTTGAAGAGTGGACGAGTAGGGCAGATATGGTATTTCCAGAAGATTGCGATAATATGTTTGCTAAACTAATTGGTTATTCCCCCGAAGCAAGTACTGCTATATCGTGGATAAAATCATACTCTCCTGTTGAAGTTCATACTAATGAACTGGAACGTTTTTTAATTTTGGAAGGAACCTGCGATATTACTATTGGCGAAGATATTCATAGATTAAAAGCTGGCGATTTCCTTTCCATTCCTTTACACATAGCGCATAGTTTGGTTGTTACCTCTAATGTGCCCTGCAAGGTTATTTTACAACGTGTGGCAGCTTAATTAAGGGTTATCAAATGTTCGTTTTTAGTAACCTTTACCATGTTTTAATTCTTTTTAGTAAAAATGTGTTATTTTTACTTTTCAAGAAAAAAAGACTATGAAATTTCACAAAGAAGGATACCCTACACTATTAATTACCATATTGTTTAGTACTATTATTATTAGTATTGCTAAACTCGCTTTTCCTGAATTTGCGATAGCACATTGGTTTGCTTACCTATTATCTGGTTTTTTATTAATTGTGGTGATTCAATTTTTCCGTCATCCAAGTCGTACCCACACTATTAATGATAATGCTATTATTGCGCCAGCTGATGGTAAAGTAGTAGTAATTGAAGAAACTGAAGAAGGAGAATATTTTAAAGATAAGCGCATACAAGTATCTATTTTTATGTCGCCCATTAATGTGCATGTAAATCGTTATCCCATTGCAGGCGAAGTAACTTATGCAAAATACCACGCCGGCAAATTTTTAGTAGCTTCTTTACCAAAAGCAAGTACCGAAAATGAACGTACAAGCGTAGTAGTAAAACATACTGAAAATGGTAAATCTATTTTATTTCGCCAAGTAGCAGGAGCTTTAGCTCGCCGTATTGTGATGTATAGTAAGCAAGGAGATAAAGCTACTCAATGCGGTGAAATGGGTTTTATTAAATTTGGCTCTCGCGTTGATTTATATTTACCGCTAGATGCTAAATTAAAAATAAAAATTGGCGACGTGGTAACAGGTTCACAAACGGTTATTGCAGAGTTTTAATACGTTACCTGTTTTTGGAATTCGTTCTCACAACAAACGTAACTTAATGTTTTCAATAAATACGTTATTTGAATACTAGACTAGGAATGCGATTAAGTTACATCAATAAATTTTTTAAAATTATTTTTTTGTCGGCATGCCTTTGGCTTCTGATAAGAATTTTTGTATTCCAGGTAGTAAAAGTACCAAGCGATTCAATGAACAATACTTTGAAAGATGGAGATTATATTTTTGTTAATAAATTAGCCTATGGTGCACGCTTTCCAATAACCCCTCTTTCTATTCATGTCGGTGGACAAAAATATTTTTTAGATTGGATTACGTTGCCGTATTTCAGATTACCGGGATATCAAGATATTTCAATAAATGATATTTTAGTTTTTAATCTCCCAACTGATGATGCATTGCCAACAGATGAAAAAAAAGAATACGTAAAGCGCTGCCTAGCAATGCCTGGCGACACCATTTCAATTGTAGAGGGAGATGTCTATATAAATCATTTATTATTACCCGAAATAAATACCCAGTTAAAATGGTACACGATAAAAGCAAATGATAATATTCCAATTAGTGATTATTTTTTGTCGCTATCTCAGATTGATTCAATACATGAAAAAAAGCCTGCTACAATAAGTCAACAAAAAACAATACCCATTACTAATTACTCACCAAGTTATTTTCCTCACACACCAAATATAAAATGGAACCCAGATAATTTTGGCCCTTTATATATTCCAAAAAAAGGTCAAACAATAAAGCTTAATGAAGCATCAATTTTGTTATACCAGTATGCTATCGAAAAACACGAATGCAATAAACTTACTTTCAAAAATGATTCTACATTTTTAAATGGAAAACCAGTAACAACTTATACATTTAAAATGGACTACTATTTTGTTTTGGGAGATAATCGATACAATTCAATTGATTCACGTTTTTGGGGATTACTTCCCGAAGATCACATTATTGGCAAAGTAGCATTTACACCTTTTTAATCGCCTAAAACTCTTTTCAAAAGGACGAAATTATCATTTATTTCTACTAATTTTTCTAAGTTGCTATAAACCAGGCAAGTAAAGTTGAATATTTTTCTAAATTAAAACATCTCAACCTTTCGGGTTATCGTATGTTATAGTAATTGGGCAACAGCAGGCTGAAGATACATATTAATCCAATAAATTAGAAACAATGAGAAAAACTACTAAAAAAATCTTGGCCTTAACGGGGGTGCTTGCTACGGCAGTATCCTTTGGGGTATGGGATTCTCACAAGTCCTTTGTGGAGGCTTCGAGTCACAGGGAAGCGCCGTTGATTGCCAACGATCCTTTGGCTGATAATACAGACCTATATGCATTCCGTAGTCCGGATGACACGAATTTTGTGACCATAATTGCTAACTATGTGCCTCTTCAGTTACCTCAAGGCGGACCGAATTACGCATCGTTTGGTGAAAATATTCGTTACGAAATTCATATAGAAAATGATGGGACTACCGGTGATGATATTACATATCGCTTTACATTCTCAAAAGTTAATGAAGACCCAACTACTTTTTTCAACATCCGTTTAGGACAAGAAAACTTGAAAACGACTTATATGGTTGAAAAAATAGTTGATGTAGCAGGAACTCCTGTTACTACTACTATTGTTACAAATGGAATTGTGCCGCCTCCAAACATTGGACCACGTTCTATTTCAAATGCAGTTGTAGGATTAGGTGCAGCAAATTATGACGCCTTAATAACGCCTGCTGTTATAAATGCTTTAGGCACTGGAAATGAGGTAATTTATGCAGGTCCATCTGATGATGCTTTCTTCACAGATTTAGGTGGTATTTTTGATTTAGGGCAAACTAGATCTACTAACGGACCTCGTGATGGATTGTTTCACAAAAATGTACACTCTATTGCTTTAAAAATTCCGATTACAACTTTACAAAAAAACGGTTTGCCTGTAACATCAGCAGCAAACATTTTAGATGCTAATTTTATTATCGGTGTATGGGCATCTGCTAGCAGACCAGCTACCCGTACCTTAAGCACTTCGGGAGGTAATCCTACTGATGGTGGAACATGGGTTCAAGTATCACGTATAGGTATGCCGTTAACAAACGAAGCTGTTATTCCAGTTGGAATGAAAGATAAATGGAACTCATTAACACCTTATAATGAAGATCCAGCAATGGAAGATTATTTCTGTAATCCTGAATTAGGACTTTACATGGATAACTCTCTATATGGTGGAGCAGTTCCAGGTTTAGCACCATTAAGAATTCAACGTAACTCTTTACAATCATTTGATTTTGGAAATGGACAAGCAGGTTTATCTGGATTAGCTGGAAATGTGGCTCTTAATGGAACAGCATTATCTAATGCAAATTTTGGTGGATATTTATTAAGACCAGGTAAGCCTCGTTCGGTAGATATATTACCAATATTCCATACTGGAGTTCCAAACCTTATACCTTATCAATTAGCTACAGGTAAAGGTGGTAATCCGTTAGCTGCTGGTAAACCATTTATTAATAATTTCTTGCCAATTTTTGGTGATATGTTACGTTTAAATATGGCTGTTCCAGTTACTCCTCGTAACTCTCCAGACTTTAGTTCAGAAGGATTAATTTATGCAGCAGTATTAGGTTTAACTGATTCTCGTTTTAATACTTCAGCTGCTTTACAAAACATTCCTAACATGGATGGTTTTCCTAACGGTCGTCGTCTTGAGGATGATGTTACTCGTATTGAATTACAAGCTGTTGGTGGAGCTGTATTAGCTGCCGTAGGTTTATGGTATGACGATTACACAGCGGGTGGTCCAAACCCTGTAACGCCAAACTTATTAAACGTATTAGGTTATACAACAGGTGTTGAAAAAAACGACACAACATTTAAAGCTGCTTTCCCATATGTGCAAGCACCTTGGAGTGGTTATGCTAACCATAGTGGTCAATAAATAAATTATTAATATTTAATATATACTATCATGAACAAAAAAAATATAGGAAAAATCCTTGCCTTTACTGGTGTACTTGCTTCGGCTGTAACCATTGGAGTATGGGATTCTCAAAACTCTACCGTGGAAGCATCAAGCCACAGAGAAGCTCCGTTGATCGCAAGCGATCCGCTAACGGACAATACAGATTTATACGCATTCCGTAGCCCGGATGATACAAATTTTGTAACCATTATTGCAAATTACGTTCCTCTTCAATTACCTCAAGGTGGGCCTAATTATGCATCGTTTGGCGAAAATATTCGTTACGAAGTTCACATCGAAAATGACGGAACTACTGGATCTGATATTACTTATCGTTTTACATTTTCAAAAGTAAATCAAGATCCAACTACTTTTTTCAATATCCGTTTAGGGCAACAAAATCTTAAAACGACTTATATGGTTGAAAAAATAGTTGACGTTGCAGGAACTCCTGTTACTACTACTATCGTTACAAATGGAATTGTTCCTCCTCCAAACATTGGACCTCGTTCTATTTCTGATCCAGTAGTAGGATTAGGAGCAGCTAATTACGATGCTTTAATGACATCTGCTATTGCTAACGCAACTGGCGGTGGTGGTGAAGTAATTTATGCAGGGCCTTCTGATGATCCTTTCTTTGTTGACCTTGGTGGAATTTTTGACTTAGGACAAACAAGAGCAGGTGGAACAGGTGTTGATAAACCTGAAGATGGAGTTGCGTGTAAAAACATTCACTCCATTGCTTTAAAAATTCCAATTGCTTCTTTACAGAAAAACGGATTACCTGTAACATCTGCAACTAATATTTTAGATGGTAACTTTGTTATTGGTGTGTGGGCTTCAGCAAGCAGACAACAAATCCGTACATTAAACACAAATGGAACAGAATCTTACTCTGGTTCATGGATACAAGTATCTCGTATTGGTATGCCTTTAACTAATGAAGCGGTTATTCCAATTGGTTCAAAAGATAAATGGAATTCATTAACTCCATACAATGAAGATCCAGCAATGGAGGCTTATTTCTGTAACCCAGAGTTAGGACTTTATATGGATAACTCTTTATTTGGTGGCGCAGTACCAGGCTTAACTCCATTACGTATTCAGCGTAACTCTTTACAAGCTTTTGATTTTGGTAATACACAAGACGGTTTATGGCCAATTAGAGCTACTAACGGCGGTGCAGGAACTGCATTAGACACAAACCTTTTTGGTAATTATTTACTACGTCAAGGTAATCCTCGTTCAGTAGATTTGTTACCAATATTTTATACAGGTGTTCCAAACTTAGCGCCATACCAATTAGCTACAGGTAAAGGTGGAAATCCATTAGCTGTTGGTAAACCATTTATTAATAACTTTTTACCAACGTTTGGCGATATGTTACGTTTAAACATGGCTGTTCCAGTTACGCCTCGTAACTCTCCTGACTTTAGCTCAGAAGGTATAATTTCAGCAGCAGTATTAGGATTAACAGACTCACGTTTTAATACATCTACAGCTTTACAAAATATCCCGAATATGGATGGTTTCCCTAACGGTCGTCGTTTAGAGGATGATGTAACTCGTATTGAATTACAAGCAGTAAGTGGCGCAGCGTTAGCAGCTATAGGTTTATGGTATGATGATTACACGGCTGGTGGACCAAATCCAGTTACGGCAAACTTATTAAACGTATTAGGTTATACAACAGGTATTGAAAAAAACGATACTACTTTTAAAGCAAACTTCCCATACGTGCAAGCACCTTGGAGTGGTTTCGGAAAATGTGGTGGACCAACATCATCAGGAACAGCAACTAGTATTCAAAACTTTGCAAGTTCAATGAATGTAGGAGCTCCAGTAGCGATGATACAAAATTATCCTAATCCAGCTAAACAGCAAACTACTGTAAAATACAGAATTACAGAAGGTGCTTCGGTTGGTATTACTATTTATGATATCAACGGAAAAAAAGTTACTACTTTGGTAAACCAAAAGCAAGAAGCAGGCATCTATGAATTAAATTGGAACGTTGAAAATCTTTCTAATGGAATGTATTTTGCTATGTTATCTACTAATGGCAAAACAGTACAAACAATCAAGATTGTTGTAACAAAATAACAATTGTTATATTAAAGGCTGGGTACACAAGTTATTAAGTGTCCCCAGCCTTTTTTTATGATAAAAATGTAATAAGATGAAATTATGATGCGAAATAAATTATATATTATTTTAATAGCTGTAACAGGAGTATTACTTGGCTGTATTTTATTTTTTTCAAAAAAAGCAGTTACTCAAACGCCAACTTTTAAAGAGCGTAAAGGCAGTATCAGTCTTTCAGGAGAATGGTTAAATACTAAACAAGCCATCATATCTTTACTAAAATCTATCGAATTAAATCCTCAGGATTATAAATCTAAATTAAGTCTCTCGCAGGCGTATATTCAAGAAGCTAGAGTTACTGGCGATCATGCTTACTATGATCAAGCAGCTTTAGAATTGTTGGACGATGTTATAAAAAATGAACCACAAAATTTTGATGCCTTATGTTGTAAAGCTACTGTACTAATGTCGCAACATCATTTTACAGAGGGATTAGAAGTTGCTAAACAAGCTTTACCAATTAATCCTAATAGTGCTTTTATTTACGGACTGTTATGCGATGGATATGTTGAACTTGGTAAGTACACTGATGCCGTGAAGATGTGCGACAAAATGATTTCAATTCGCCCTGACAACAGATCCTATGCTAGAGTTTCTTATTTAAGAGAAATTCACGGTGACTTACAAGGAGCAATTGTAGCAGCAAAACTTGCCGTAGCAGCCGGGTATCCTGGACTTGAGCAAACAGAGTGGACTAGAATGATATTAGCACATTTATATGAAAATACTGGTAGCTTAGACAGTGCTGAAATACAATACAAAATTGCTTTAGCCGAACGCCCTGATTATCCATTTGCAATTGCAGGCTTAGGGCACATTGCAAAATTAAAAGGAAATTATAAACTTGCTATCTCTGCTTACGAAAAAGCAAAAACAATCATTAGCGAATACTCCTTTGCTGATGAATTAACCGATTTATATAAATTAAATAATGAACCAAGAAAAGCAAATCGTTCATCGCAAGAAGTAATTGCAATGTTAAGCCCTTTAGCAGGCTCTGATGAAAGTTCGAGTGCTCATGGGCATTATGCAGATAAAGAATTAGCCTATGCTTATTTAAAAGTACCTGATGCAGATAAAGCATTGGAACACGCCATGATTGAATTGGAAAGAAGACCGGATAATATTGACGTATGCGAAACAGTTGCTTGGGTGAACTATAAGAAAGGTGATTTTTTAAAAGCAAATCAAATGATAGATAAAGCATTGAAAACTAATTGTCAAAACCCAAGCTTACTATGCCACGCAGGCTTAATAAAAATGAAATCAGGGCAAAAACAAAAAGGCGAAGAACTTATGAAAAAAGCTTTTAAAACAAATCCTTACCTTGATATTCAATTAAAAAAAGAAGCTAAAGAATATATTGCATCTTTATAATATGATGTCACACAACAACAACAAAATAGGCATATCGCTATTACTAGTTCTTGCAGCTGTTGTAATGCCTAACGAATTATTAGCTCATCCAATGGATGACGCACTAAGCAAACTCTCACGAACAGAAGTTGCTTATGTTTACCTTGAATTAGGATTTACACATATCATTCCATTGGGGCTTGATCATATTTTATTTGTAATCAGTTTATTTTTATTGAATCCAAAATTAAAAGTAGTGATTTGGCAAGCCACAGCGTTTACAGTTGCACACTCCATTACGTTAGCATTGGCTATGTATAATTTCATTACTCCACCTGCACATATTATCGAGCCAATTATAGCTTTATCTATCATGTTTGTGGCCATTGAAAATATGATTACCGATAAATTAAAAACATCGAGAATCATAATTGTATTTATGTTTGGCCTTATTCATGGGATGGGTTTTGCATCCGTTTTAACCGATTTGGGATTGCCAAAAGATAAATTCATTACCTCCTTAATCACTTTTAATGTGGGTGTAGAATTAGGACAAGTAACAATCATTCTTCTTTCGTGGTTATTGGTTGGCAAATGGTTTGCCGATAAGCCATGGTATAAAAAAAGAATTGTTATACCAGTTTCTGCTGTTATTGCAATCATTGGTTTATATTGGACTATTGAACGAACTTTTTTTTCAAGTTAATGAATCCAAGTAAGAGCAGAATTCGTAAATAATATTAATGATGAAAAAACAGGAGCAATATATAAAAAAGACATTCATTATGATGATGCTTTGCGTATATGCCTTTGGCTTAATCAAACCGGTTTTACCTCTTGTTAAAGATATATTAGCCCATACGTTTTTTAAAACATCTCACATGGCTACTGTTCATTATGAAAACGGAAGATACCATCTTCATGTGGAGTTGAGCGATGAAGCTCAAAAAAATGAATCAAAGCAAAGTCCTGTTTTTTTAAATAACGAAGTTTTGGCTTCTCATCTAAAAAGTGAAATACTTTTATTACAGCATTTCTTTCAAACTATTTCTGAAATTAATTCACCTTATATTAATGTCTCAACGGATGTTAATATACCCGCCCTATTGCTTCCTCCCGAATGCTAGGGATTAATTTGTTTTAAAATTTCCGTATTCATATTAAATGAATTACTTTCTTATGTAATTTTTTTAATTTTTATTCTTTATTTCTTATGCACAATGGATCATTTTTTTATTAAGAGTGATTTTAATATATCTATTGATTGAATTTATTAATAGTAAAACTATGGACAAATCTGTACACAAACATTTATACTTATTTATTTTATTTTTATGCATGAGCTGTTTTACGTTTGCTCATAAAGGCAGCATTAAAGGCAGCATATCCGACTCATTATCTAATAAAAAAATCACTGGGGCTACCATTTATTTAATTGAAAATAACCAAATTACGTCCAGCGACCTTTTGGGTAATTTTTATTTTCCTGACGTACATCCCGGCACATACACACTAAAAACTTCGTATTTGGGCTATGAAACTTTTGAACAAAGAATAGAGGTTAAAGATGACGAAACTTCTTTCATTAGCGTACATTTAAATCCTTCTGTTATGAATTTGACAGAAGTGGTGATTGCACAAACCGGTGAAATAGGAACCTCTATGCAAACACTTAATAAAATTGATATTGGTCTTCGTCCAACTCAATCATCGCAAGATGTTTTACGAATGATTCCTGGTTTAGTAACTGCTCAACATGCAGGCGGTGGAAAAGCTGAGCAAATTTATTTACGTGGTTTTGATATTGACCATGGTACCGATATCCGTTTATCTGTTGATGGAATGCCAGTAAATATGGTATCTCACGCACATGGGCAAGGTTATGCTGATCTTCATTTTTTAACCCCGGAGGCAATTGACAATGTAGATTTTAACAAAGGCCCTTATTATTCTTCACAGGGAGATTTTACAACAGCAGGCTATGCTAACTTCACTACTAAAAACTCACTGGATAAAAGTTCCATTAAATTGGAAGGCGGCTTATTTGACTCATACAGGATGGTAGGAATGTTTGACCTTTTAGGTAAAGAAATGAAAGCCCATAATCATAGCGCTTACATCAGTTCGGAATATATGTATACCAATGGTTATTTTGAAAGTCCGCAGAACTTTAATCGCATTAACATCATGGGAAAATACCATGGTATTATAGCAGATGACAAAATATTAACGGTTTCATTATCCACGTTTAGTAGTAAATGGGATGCATCAGGCCAAATTCCCGAACGTGCAGTTGAGCAAGGATTGATTACGCGTTTTGGATCGATTGATGATAAAGAAGGTGGAAAAACAAGTCGCACAAATGCCAACGTAATGCTCACTAAAATATTACCAAATGGCGGCATTGTAAAAAACCAACTCTTTATGATCAACTACAACTTTGAGTTGTATTCAAACTTTACTTTTTTCTTGGAAGACTCTGTTAATGGCGATCAAATTAAACAACATGAAAAACGAAATATTTATGGATATAATGGGTCTTACCAAAAAACAAGTAATTTATTTGGCATGAAGTTAAAATCTGAAATTGGATTACAATTGCGTTATGATGATATTCAAAACTCTGAATTATCGCATACCGCCCAACGTAAATTTTTAATAAACCGTTTAGCATATGGGCAAACTAATGAATTAAACATTGGAGGTTATATTGACGAGACACTTAATATTACTGATAAATTTATTATTAACGTCGGGGCAAGAATTGACCAATTTCAGTTTGAATATGTGAACGACATGGATGATGCATACAAACGTAAGGTTGTGAATGATTATATTGTCAGTCCTAAACTGAATTTGTTTTATAATTTCACTAAAAATTTCCAGTTGTATTTAAAAACCGGCACAGGATTTCATTCCAATGATACTCGCGTTGTAGTTTCAGATAGCGCTACGCATACATTGCCAAGAGCCTTGGGAGGAGATTTTGGAACATTTTTTAAACCAACTCCTCGCTTGCTGATTAATGCAGCCGTTTGGATTCTTGACCTCGAGCAGGAATTTGTATACGTAGGTGATGCCGCAGTTATTGAGCCTAGTGGATACACAAGACGTTACGGCGTTGATTTATCGTTGCGATATCAAATTGCAAAATGGTTGTTTTTTGATGTAGACGCAAATTATACAGTACCGAGATCGTTATATGAGCCTAAAGGAAAAAATTATGTCCCTTTAGCGCCTACTATTACAAGTATAGGCGGACTAACAGCTAAATTTAAAAATGGCTTAAATGCCGGAGTAAGATATCGTTATGTAGGAGACAGACCAGCTAATGAAAACAATACCGTTACAGCTAAAGGCTACAACGTGTTTGACGCTGTGATTAATTTAACCAGATCAAGTTATGCTATTGGTATTACTATGGAAAATTTAGCAAATATTGAATGGAACGAAGCACAATTTGATACAGAGAGTAAACTTAAAAATGAAGTACAATCCGTTAGTGAATTACATTACACACCGGGAACACCTTTTTTTATTAAAGGTAGTTTAACTTGGTTTTTTTAGTCAGTAAGTGTGCTAGTTCTATTGCTGGTGTTGGAGCTTATGCGCAATACTATGAAGCTAAATTTGGCTCTCGCGTTGATTTATATTTACCATAAGATGCCAGACTTAAAATAAAAATTGTTGATGTGTTAATAGGTCTCAAAAGGTTATTGCAGAGTTTTGATAGGTGTTATTTTCTTATTTTTTATAGAGATCCCTGATATCCGATTTACATTGCCATTCCTTTAAAGCTTTTCAAATTGATAGTTTATTGTAAACTATTTGATAGTACAAGAATTAAATTTTAATCAATTACATCAATTTTTTTAGTGATGCTATTTCCTAAATTGGATGTAACTCGAATCATATAAATTCCTTTACTATAGCCTTCTAAATTTATTTCAAAATCAGCCGATACGTTTTCGTACATATAAATCAATTGACCTTTCATATCGTATACATGGATAGAAAATATTTCGTGTTCCGTAGATTTTTTTGTTTGAATATTAACTCTTCCCGTTGTTGGATTTGGAGTTAGATTAAATTCACTTGTTTTAATTTCATCAATAGATTTTAAATCGGCTATATAATCTTCTGGATAAGTTTCTTCAGAAACAACTGGAGTGTTATCAGCATCTGATTTAGGGCTTTCGATGTAATGTATAGGAATAGGGTTTATCCTATCTGTTTCATAATCTGCTAAATCAATAGTTAACGTAGAGTCTTTTAATTTTCGCATATTTAAAGCATCACTATTTCCAGAACATATATAACGTTGTACATAGGCATGAAACGTACTGCCAATATCTACTGTAAACCCTGGTTCCAAAACAATTTCTTTTCCAGCACGGTATATAACATTAGAAGGGATGGTGTTATGTGTAGCTGCTGGAGATACACTCTCATAAATATGTGCTACAGAACTCAAATTTTGAAATACAGCAACCTTTGCAACCTCATTATTAGTACCTTGAATTGGGAGTGGAACGAAAGGATTACCAACATCACGCGGCCATACATTTTCATCCCTATTGTCCATTAGATTCATTGCACCCCTATAGCCGACTAAATTGGCACTACTATTATTTGTGTTGGTTGGATTACAAACCGAAGAATTTCCTGTAAATATTCCGCTAAATGCATTAACTATACTACACCAAGCAGAGTTAACAAGACCAGGTACGTTATTAATAGAATTAAAAATAACAGACACTGAATTACCAAGAGGGGCTCCACCAACATTTCCTTGGTTCCCATCAAACAACTGATTTTGATACTCATAGTACAAATTATGTAAAAGCATATAATCTACGCCTGGATAATTACCATTAAATCCTCCATTTTGAGTATAATTTACGCAGGGTACAGGATGAGGCGGGGTATTGCCATTACATCCAAAACCTCTTGCCGTAGGGTGCTCTAATCTATCTTGGCTTGACCACTCCCAGCCGCCATGCGTACAACCCCCATAATTATAAGGCCCCTGACAAGGTGCAACATTTATTGCATCACCATAAACAGATGCTTGTTTCAATAAAGCACCATTTTGATGTAACACTTTTCTTAATAAATCAGCCCACTCTATACTATTATATGCGGTATTGGAACTCATTCCAATATAAATTGGAGCAAGTGTCCCTATATTTGAAAGTGCAGGTAAATTACTGCCGGCTTGACACCAAGCTTTAAAAACTGAATTATCCTCTGAACAGGTTATTGTTCCTAATGTAAACCCATTATAAGTCACTCTTCCTAAATTCATAGATATTGGAGTCGCATAATTTGAGCATATGAAAGGATTGTTCTGACTCCATGGAAAAGGGTCATTTGCCCAACAAGCCATCTTACTTAATGGCCAGCTATAAAAAAACGCAGGGTTTCCAACGCTTAACTGATACAAAAAATTGCCGTTATTATCTTGATAATGTAAATTCCACGCATCATTCTTGTTTTTTAAATATCCATAACATCTATTTGCAATATTTGCCGCTTCTTGTTTTATGCTTGCACCCCCACCTTGAAATGTTTCGGTGCTATAATGTTCGCCCATTGGGATGTATTTTGTGACAAACATCATCGCTGTTAACATAGACATATATTTGTCTTGTACCAAAGTTAAATCTGTACGAGGTTCATTTTGATAAGGAAAAAAATCACTAAATTTGTTGTCTGAACTTAATGTGTTTGTGTGTTGAGCTCCGGTAAATCCACCATAATTTTCTTCCGGATCGGTATTACTAATAGGTCGTTCTTGAAGTCCATAATTAAAATGTAATTTGTTTTGAGTGAAAAAACTTTTAGGCATGTCTTCTCGCAAAATGAACCCATTTTGTTGGCCATTTTGCTGGATAATATCATTACTTGGCTCCATTCCAGGTGTAAAAAATTGTTCTGCTTCTAAATCTAATCGGTTTATAGCATACAGCAGATGATACAACTCTTTAATGGTTTCTTTTGTATCTTGATGGTTTCTACTCAATAGCTTATACTCTAATGCTAAAGCCATAATATACTGATTGGTAATATCAATTTGATCTGGACCAACTTTTGATTCTAATTCATAACCTCCTGTATTATTTTCATTCTTATTTCTTTGAGCCAAAACAATACAAGCGCCTTGCTCCTTACCAATTTTCATGAAATCATTAATCATTCGTGTACGATAGTACCAGTATCTTCTATGTGCTTTATCATTATCCACAGTTTGTTGTGCGATAACAAAATTAATTACTCCTAAAAAAATAAATAGTATTATTTTAAATCGATTCATAATAAGATTACTGTTATGGTTTTATTTACGGACAAGTTTTATTTTGTATACTTTATTTGTTGAAGAAGAAAGAATAATTTCTTCTTTTGTCATTTTTAAAATTTGCCAATCCATACTGTGTGAGTTTTCTGGAGTAAAAAACAGTCTGTAACAATAACTTATTGTACCTCCAGTAACACATTTACTACCATTTACTTCATTTTGTCTATTTATTGTTATGGTTTTATTTTTATTACTAAAATTAGCTGAACTAGTTATTGATTCCATTTGATCAATTTGAAAAACACTAACGTTTTTATAAATTTTAATTGTTTTGTATATTTCATCGCTATTATAATTAATCAAATTCGTACTATCAATGCCATTAACTTCGTATAGGGATAATTTCCAATCACCAATAATGTTTTTTGGTCCACGTCTTTCACATCCGCCTTCGGGATACTTTTTGCAATTAAATAAGCACATTACGCTTACAAAAATTACGAGGTATGTTATAAATGTTCTCATGTTTAGTTATGAAAATAAGTTAGTGTTACGGTACTTGCTTTAGCTGTTATAGTAGTACCAATTGTTTCGTAGTTGGCTGTTTCTGTTCTTACTCTGCCGTATGTATTGTTATACCAATAGATATTTTACTGGGTTCCTAGAATTATACTTTTAAACTTTATGCATTTAATAGTTCCAAGTCCACAACTAATATTATCAAAACCTTTTTAAAAGCAACTATCAATACCAGAGGATCAATGACTAGCCTGTGTGTTTTGCCAAATACTAATGTGCATTAATAACAAAACTGACAGTTTTTTGATATCATAATTATAAAATTTATTTAGTAAGTCTAAGTTTATATGCGTTTTTCTCAGAATATAATATTATAATTTCATTTTTATTCAACTTCGAAATTTTCCAAAATGTTTTTTTTGAATCGATATTGGATTCTGGTATAAAACATGTTCGATAACAATTTTGTATGCTACTATTTGACACACTATTAACACAAACAATACCAGTATTAATACTGCCATTTGTAAAATACAATTCACTATTATTATCAGTAAAGTTGAGTGGGTAACTATTGTATCCACCAGTACTGATACTAAAATTACTACCGTTTTTTAAAATTGAAATTTTTTTATAAATTTCACTATTATTATAATTAATCAAATTAGTACTATCAATACCATTCACTTCATATAAGGACAATTTCCAATCACCAATAATATTTTTAGGGCCTCTTCTTTCGCATCCGCCTTCGGGATACTTTTTGCAATTAAATAAGCACATTACGCTTACAAAAATCATCAAATATGTTATAAATGTTCTCATGTTTAGTTATGAAAAGCGCTTAATGTTACCGTACTTGCTTTAGCAGTTATAGTTGAGCCAACTGTTTCGTAATTGGCACTTTCTGTTCTTACTCTACCGTAAGTATTGTTATACCAATAGATGTTTTGTTGGGTTCCTAGTAATTTATTTTCAAACTTTATGCATTTAATAGTTCCAAGTCCACAACTAACATTATCAAAGCCTTTTGCAAAGCAACTATCAATGCCAGTAGATGGATGACTAGCATGAGTGTTTTGCCAACTACTTGTACTGGTTAAAGGCAAATTAATCCCTAAACAGCCAACTGTTTCTGGGCCTGCATTATATCTTTCGTAAACAATATCATGCCATTTCAAATCTGATGGTTCGTAATACCAAACTTCTCGTATATAATTATTGACATTATCAATGCCTACGGCGGCTGTTAATAATATCTTCCCGGTAATACTAGGTGATATAATGGTATCTCTTATAACACTTACGGTATAAGTAGCACTAGTAGTATAATTATAAGTAACACTTGGGCTTCCACTAAAAATGTTATCATATTGATAGTTATGTGTTATAACATCAAAGGCCCATGTACTACCAACGGGGTAATTAATGTCAGAAGCAGTAACCGTAAAATCTGCCGTAGAATTTGGGTTGTTACTAGCAGGATTGTTAGTGTTTGTTGAATCTGGTGTAGTTTTATCTTCTTTTTTACAAGAGATAAAAAGTAAGATCAAACTAGATATAATATAAAACAGTTTTCTCATTTAGTTTTTTGATAAAATTTTGTTTTCTTTTTCTAATTTTTCAAGTCGTTTGTTTTGTTCTATTAAATATAAAGTTAATTCTTCTACTTTTTTAAGTAGTGTTGCATTTATTTCTACTACATCAATCCCATTGTTTTCAACTTCTAAAGTATTTGGTACTTCTGGTAAGTGTTTATTATTTGCAATGAATTTTTCCACATCCTTTAGTGGCATTAACTTGTACTCTTTCTCAAAAACATAATCTGCCCAATGTGTATTAGCAATTGCAATTTTAACTTCTTTTGCTAAAATCAACCCATCAACCGAGAGCATTGCTCCTGATGCTGAGCCGCCAACTTTAGGCTGACCAACACCTATTTGTGTTTTGCCATTTCCATATACTCTAAAAGGACTGGTTCCATCTAAATATTCTATAGTAAATGCTTTTATGCTATTATTGTAGGTATTTACTTTTACGCCGTTTGCAGCATTCGTATTTTGATGAATCGTTAATGAAGAATTCATATCTATAACACTGGTACCATCATATCCAATTTTCATGCTTTGCGCCGCAGATACTTTTTTGCCCATAGCAACAAGTCCTCCATTGTTACCCGTGCACATAAAAACATCTTTACCACAAAAGTAATTAATTAATAAAGCACCACCACCAATTCCTCCATTAACATCAATGGATGAAGCATTAAACCATGATTTCATATTTAATATGCTTCCTCCTGGATTATATGCAAAATTTGGTCCTGAATTATCAAATAACTGTATTTGTCCCCCCATATTGTTAGTCAACGGCACCCATTGATTATAATCCCCATCTGCACAAGTCGAAGTAGGTAGTGGTAAATTTGTGCCTCCAGGACCAATCTGCACCTGTACAGGATTTGTGCCTTGTGCTGGTGGAATAATAGGGTCGGTTGTTGGGTTCCCAATTGGTGGAAAAATTCCAATACCTGTTTGATTTTTAATATAGAAAGCCCCATTTGTATTTATGCTTCCATCAACATCTAAATCTCCACCAACCACTGCATTACCATCAATTAAAATATCTTTTTGTGCTCGCATGGTATCTGTAGATACAACTTCACCTTTAGAAGTAATATCTCCTAAAGCCATAATGTCTCTATTAACGTTTAGGGAGTCAGTAATTTTCATTGCCCCTGTGCAGGTAGTAGTTGGGATAGTGTTTTGAGAGTAAATGTTTAATCCGCAAAGGATTGAGATGGACAAAATAAGTTTTTTCATGTTTTAAATATTTATACATCAAAATAAAAACGAAAATTATAAAAGAACAATTATTTAAGGTTGTGTTTTAAAACCACTTGGTTGTAAAATATTTCCTTAGCTAAACCATCTAATTTTTTTTAGTCGACTATTGCACTATTAAAAATTTATATTTAATTTAGGTGTAAGATATTTCGGAAAACATGACACACTTCACGAACGCTCTCTACGGCAAAAAATTAAAAAATTTACGTCATCAAAGCGACGCAACTCAGGAAGCTGTTGCTGCTAATTTGAATATGAGCCAACAGGCTTATGGCAAACTCGAAAGGGGGAAAACTAATTTCACAGTAGAACGGGTTCATGAAATATGCACTATTTTTAAAATCAGCTATAATGAATTTGTTATTGTGGAAGACTCTTTATTACAAAGATCTATTTCTAAAAAAACGAATAAAAGCAATAATGAAGATTTTATTATGAATGAAATCAATAAACATTATGAAATTTTATTGATAGAAAGTGAGTTACGAAATATTAAATTAGAACAAAAATTAAGAAAGCATATACCTTACCAGGAAGTATCCAAAGAGAACGCAATGCCAGTTTATGTAATTATATAGATTTATTTGTTGTTGTTCTTTTTCAACAGTTGTTTCAGTAATTCTTTTTCTTTTCTTCTCAAATCAAACAGTTCGTAACCATCATTGATTGCTGTTTTTAATTCGTTGTCGTTCCAGGGTTTTTTGAGGTACTTAAAAATATGTCCTCTGTTCACTGCTTCTATTACTGCTTCTATATCCGCATATCCTGTCAATAAAATTCTGGCTTGGTCTGGATTTTTTTTCACAGCTTCTGCTAATAATTCAGTGCCAGATGTTCTAGGCATTCGCTGGTCGGTTATTAAAACATGAATATGATTATCTGCTAATACTACCTGAGCCTCTTGTGCAGAAAGTGCTGTAAAGACATTGAAATCTCGTCTGAAACTAGCAGTGAAGGCTTGTAAATTATTCGCCTCATCATCTACGTACAATACATTAATTTTTTCTGCATTCACCATATATTAAATCTACTGATTTATTCTAACGATTACAAACAATTTTAATCATTAATAAATATACTCCTTAATTTCAGGAGTAACTATATAGCTGCTATTTTTTTTATGAAAATCAAGAAGTGAAGTATTAAATTTTTTAACGTAGTCGTTATATTTTTTGATGGAGTAACCTTGTTCATAATAAGGAAATGGTTTATGTAATTGAATAAAGTATCTATTTTTTACTACCATAAAAACTTCTTTGGAGGGCGTGCCTCTTTCTACTGCCCTTGGCGCTTGCGCTTCAGTTACTAAGCCCAAGGATGAATTATAAATACTGCCTTGCTCGGCTACTAAATAAAATGCAGCATTGCAAACGATAGATGTATTAATGACTAAATTGCTATCTACAAAAATAGTAGCTAATTTTTTATGTTTAACAGAATCCGAGAATTCTGAATTAAAAAAGTAAACAGGACAAAAATTAAATTCTTTAATATATGCTCTTACAATCGCTTTATTGTTTAAATAAGTTTCTCTTTCTACCTGCGTAGCTAAGTCTATATTACCAGCAGCTTTTAAACGGTTAATGGTGTTACTGTTAGTTTTTAAACGAACTAATAAAGCGCCATTTTTTAGAGCTTGAATTTGTGCTTTGGCTACATTAACATGGTATTTTCCAAATTTCGCGAGTGATGAATCTTCTTGATGGTAAGTCAATTTTCCGAAGGAGTCCTCGTTTTGAGAGTAACAAAAAGCAGAGGCAAATAGAATACATATAAATGTTATTCCGAACTTGTACTGAACTTGTTTCAGTACAAGTTTTCGGAATAACATAAGATGCTGAAACAAGTTCAGCATGACTTCTAAATTCATAAATGAAATAACTTTATCTAACTTCAGATCCATTATTAAAATCTGGTTTGGTAGCAGACATAAAACTTAATTCGCCAGCGCTGTTAGATGCCATTAAAATCATACCTTGACTTTCGATACCTTTTATTTTGCGCGGCGCCAAGTTTGCTAACATGCAAATTTTTTGTCCGATAATGTCCTCAGGTTTATACCACTCGGCAATACCACTTACAATGGTACGAACATCAATACCCGTATCCACTTTTAATTTTAATAGTTTATCGGTTTTAGGTACACGCTCTGCTTCTATAATAGTAGCGGTGCGAATATCCATTTTGCTAAAATCATCAAAACTTGTTTCTGGTTTTGCAGGTGCAATAGCATTTGCTGAGTCTGTTGAAATAGCAGCCGCATTAGCACTTTTGCTTGCTGCCAGTTTATCAAGCTGCGCTTGAATTTCAGTATCTTCTATTTTAGCAAACAATAATTCATCTTTATTAATGGTATGCCCTGCTGCCATGTTAGAGGTTTGCTTAGCCGCATGCCATTTTAAGATGGGCATATTTAACATGGTAAATAATTTAACGGATGTAAATGGTAAAAACGGCTCACATAGTACTGCTAAGTTGCAGGTAATTTGTAAAGCAATATTCATAATGGTTTTTACACGTTGCTCATCTGTTTTAATTAATTTCCAAGGCTCTGTTTCTGCTAAGTATTTATTGCCTAAACGCGCTAGGCCCATCATTTCCGCTAAGGCTTCTCTGAATTTAAAGTTTTCAATTGATGCTGCTATTTTATCAGGAAAAGCAGCTAATTGTTCTAAAACCAATAAATCTTCTTTAGTGTAGGTATCTGCCGATGGGACCGCGCCGTTATAATATTTATGAGTTAATACTAAAGTACGGTTTACAAAGTTTCCTAAAATAGCTACGAGCTCACTGTTATTCTTGGTTTGAAAATCGGCCCAAGTAAAATCGTTATCTTTAGTTTCGGGAGCGTTAGAGCATAAGGTGTAACGTAATACATCTTGTTGATTTTTAAAATCAATTAAATATTCATGCAACCATACTGCCCAGTTACGAGAGGTAGAAATTTTATCGCCTTCTAAATTTAAAAACTCATTTGCTGGAACGTTATCTGCTAAAATAAACTCACCATGTTCCATTAACATCGCCGGGAAAATAATGCAGTGAAACACTATATTATCTTTACCAATAAAGTGGATTAAGCGCGTTTCTTTATCTTTCCAATATAACTCCCAATCATTTGGTCTTAATTCTTTTGTTGCTGATATATAGCCGATAGGTGCATCAAACCACACGTATAATACTTTTCCTTCGGCATCTTTTACCGGAACAGGCACGCCCCAATCTAAATCACGAGTCATAGCACGTGGTTGTAATCCATCACCGCTATCTAACCAACTTTTACATTGTCCATAAACATTTGCCTTCCAATCTTTATGTTGGTCGAGGTAAGCTTGTATTTTTGGTTGTAATTTATCTAAAGGTAAAAACCAGTTCTTAGTTCCTTTTAAAATAGGCTTACTTCCGCTTAAGGTTGATTTAGCGTCAATTAGTTCAGTAGCGTTTAGGGTGCTCCCACATTTTTCGCACTGATCTCCATAAGCATTAGGGTTGGCGCATTTAGGGCAGGTTCCTGTAATATAACGGTCTGCTAAAAACTGTTTAGCCTCTTCGTCATAATATTGTTCGGTAACTTCCTCTGTAAAAACACCTTTATCGTATAATACTTTAAAGAAGTCAGAAGCTGTTTCGTGATGTACTTTGCTTGAGGTGCGAGAATAGATGTCAAAGGAAATTCCAAATTCTTTAAAAGAATCGCCCATCATTTTATGATATTTATTTACTACATCTTGCGGAGTAATGCCTTCTTTTTTAGCTTTAATGGTAATAGGTACTCCATGTTCATCGCTACCACAGATAAACATAACGTCTTCGCCTTTGCTTCTTTTATACCTCACAAAAATATCGGAAGGCAAATAACAGCCTGCTAAATGTCCAATATGAACCGGACCATTAGCATAGGGTAAAGCGGAAGTAACAAGTGTACGTTTATAAGTAGTTGACATAGTGTTTATTAAATAACTAAAATAGTGTAAAATTGCGTAAAGATAACATTTAACTTTATTCATTAAAAATCAAAATCTATGGCATCAAACGACAAAGAAATTTGGAAACCGGTTACTCATTTAAAAGGTAAAACAAGCAAAAAGTACGCTGTGTCTTCTAAAGGACGTTTGGCATCGTACGACAAGAACATTGAAGATCGATTCGTTTTAAAAACACATTTAAATGGTGGTTTTCCTATGGCAACTATTCATGTGGAAGGAAAATCGAAAGCCTTGTTTGTTCACCAAGCTATTGGCGGTGCATTTTTGAAAAAACACAGCCCAAAATGCAAATTTGTGATTCATTTAGACCATGACAAGGCTAATAATGCCTTATCTAATTTAAAATGGGCGACAAAAACGGAGCAGGTAGAACACAGTAAAACAAGCCCTTATGTATTAGAGGCGGCAGCTCGTAAAATTCATACAGGGGCAACCGCCCGTAAATTGGACGAAAAGAAAGTTATTGCGCTTAAAAAAGAAATCTGGAATCCAAAACGTAAAGCTACTTTAAAGCAAATTGCAGCAAAATATGGTATTGCCGAAATGAATTTATACCGTATTAAAAATGGCGAATTGTGGTTTCATGTACATATTGAGGGCGAACCGATATTTGATAAGTATAAAACACAATTGAAAAATATTGAATTTCATGCTAAAGTTGCAGCTAAGGCTTCGACAAGATCAGCCACCAAGAAAGCAGTTGCCAAGAAAGCGGTTAAGAAAGTGGTCACTAAAAAAATTGTAAAGAAGGCAGCTTCTAAAAAAGCAGTAAAGAAAGTGGCTTCGAGATCCTCAGCTACCAAAAAAATAGTTCCTGTAAAAGCAAAGTTGAAAGACGTAAAAGTAAAGACTAAAAAATCAAAAGGTAAAAAAGAGAAGAAGTCGAAAAAGAAAGCTTCGACAAACTCAGCTACCAAAAAAGGAAAGAATAAAAATAAAAAATAATGATACTACCTTCTTATTTAAAAAAAGGGGATACTATAGCTATTATTGCTACGGCCCGCAAAGTAAGTAAAGAAGAAATACAGCCAGCCGTAGCTTTTTTTGAAAGCTACGGCCTTTCTGTTTTATTGGGTAAAAATTTATTTGCTTCTCAAAACCAATATGCAGGAACAGATGAACAACGAGCAGAAGATTTGCAATGGGCCCTAAATGATAAAACAGTAAAAGCTATTATTATTGCTCGTGGTGGATATGGTACGGTTAGATTATTGGAGCATTTGGATTTTACAGAATTTAGAAAATATCCTAAATGGATGGTAGGTTATAGTGATGTAACGGTGCTGCATAACGCTATTCATAATTGTGGCATTGCATCATTGCATGCTACGATGCCATTAAATTTTACTAAAAGTGACGAAGCTACTAAAAGTATGGTAGAGGCTTTGTTTGGAAACTTAACTGTAATAACCTCCGAAGAAAACTATTCAAATATTTCTGGCACATCAAAAGGGCAATTAGTAGGAGGTAACTTATCATTATTGTATGCTTTGTCTGGAACGCCTTACGACATTGATACAACGGATAAAATTTTATTTATCGAAGATTTAGATGAGTATTTATATCACATTGATAGAATGATGATGCAATTAAAACTATCAGGTAAACTCAAACATTTGAAAGGGCTTATTGTCGGGGGAATGACAGATATGAAAGATAATACCATTCCCTTTGGGAAATTTCCAGAAGAAATTATTTTAGATGCTGTTAAAGCATACAATTACCCGGTTTGTTTTGATTTCCCAGCAGGGCATATTGATAGAAATTTAGCCATGTATTTTGGAAGAGAAGTGCAGTTAGATGTGACGGATGATGGAGCAACTTTAAAATATTTAGAATAGCAATAATATTATATTTATTGTCAGTTCGAGCGTAGTCGAGAACTAAGATATTCTTCGTTAAAACGCTTCTCGACTTTGCTCGAAGTGACAAAATTACTCGAAGCAATGTTCATTAACTTTATAATTTTAAATCATTATGTTTTGTAAAACAACAGATAACTTAAATATTTACTTTGAAGTTCAAGGTAATGAGGGTGCTAAAGAAACTATTGTTTTTTTAAATGGGTTGTCGCAATCTACTGTGGCGTGGGTTTTAACGACGCCGCATTTTAAAAATGAGTATCGTATTGTGTTAATTGATTTTATTTTTCAAGGACAAAGCGATAAAACAGGCGAGTGGAGAAACTTTGATGTACACGCTCGTGATGTGATTAGTGTACTTGATTCTTTAAAGATAGATAATGCTATTATTGCTGGTTTATCTTATGGAAGTTTAGTAGCCCAACACTTGGGCGTAAACTATAGTAGCCGAATTTCAAAATTAATTTTAATGTCAACCTTTGCACAGAAAACACCTTACTATGAAGCCATTGAGTTATCGTGGTGGCGTGCATTAGAGTTTGGTGGTTATGGTTTGATGTTAGATATTATGTTGCCAAATGTATTGAGCGAAGGTTATTTTAAAAATCCTTTGTTCCCAATCGACCTTATGAAACAAGCTCGTCAGGAAGCAAACGAAGATAAACAGGCTTTATTTCAATTAATGAAAGCTACCAA
>JBKJPW010000202.1:0-14214 GCA_046594225.1 Bacteroidia bacterium | reverse complement strand
TAACTGTTGGAATATTATTTTGTGTATTTCTAGCAACACCCTCTTCATCTATCGTAAACGGAAATTGTTTTTCTATCTCTGTAATAATATGTGCCGCTACTACTAAAGGATTATTGTCCTCGCCTGCCATTGCTGCGTGCCCACCTTTGCCTGTAATAGTAATATGTAATTCATCAGTGCTAGCCATATACATACCTTCTCTAAAACCAACTTTGCCTACTTCCATACTTGGAAAAACATGTTGAGCAATCGCGATATCTACTTTTGGATTTTGTAATACGCCTTCTTTAATCATTAAAGATGAACCGCCAGGCAATACTTCTTCGCCTGGTTGAAACATAATTTTTACTGTTCCTTCAAATTTATCTTTTAACTGATTTAATATAATAGCCGTTCCTATAACAGAAGCTGTGTGCGCATCATGTCCGCAAGCATGCATGATTCCTGCATGTTTAGATTTATAGGTAACATTATTTTTTTCTTCAATTGGCAGAGCGTCTAAATCGGCACGTAATAAAATAGTTTTGGTAGAAGGATTTTTTCCTTCGATGATAGCTACGATGCCCGTTTTTACAATGTCTTTGGTATATGTTATAGCATATTTATCTAAAACAGAACAAACATATTCTGAAGTTTTAAATTCTTGAAATGATAATTCAGGATGTTGATGCAAATGTCTACGAATGTCAATAACCTCATTAATATGAGTACTCGCCAACTTTTTTATGCTATCTAAAACTATCATTAGTAAATTTTACTCTATTCTTCCGTTTGCTTGAATAATACTTAGTTTATCTAAAATTTTATCATAAATAATTTTCAACTTCTTTGGATGTTTTGTGTAATAAGCCATTGAAGAATCAAACTGCGCTTTATCAATGTTATTGTCTTTTAAAGGATTAAACACATAAGCTGAATCAAATTTTTCGCCCGACACATTTTTTATATTAATACCAGAAGCGCCTTCTGCCAAATAAGCATCGGTTAATACTTTTACGATTTTTTCTTCGCTTAGTATAGCGGGTGGAACAACTTCGTCTTCTTCGGATGTAGGTTTACATGAAGAAAAAAACAAAATTGAAACAATAAATAGTTTAATTAGGTTTGTATGCATTAAATGCAAAGTTAACACTATGTAGGACATTTTTAAATTGTTCGTGAGATTCGAACAAAATAACGTTTTTTGGGAGTTCAACTGGTTCTTTTTCGTCAAAAAACACTCGTCCTGATACCATAATTTTGGAGTTTGGAAAGGAACTTGATAAATTATTAAGGTAATCTTGAACCGAAACACCTTCTGGGTTATGCGTAAACACTGTTACAATAATATCCGCTGGAACCACATCTGTTACCGATAATAAATCATTAAACGGAACTGATTGTCCTAAATATAAACATCTGTGCCCTTTTGCTTTCACCAAAAAATTACAATACAAAAGCCCTAATTCGTGTAACTCGTTAGAGGGAAGGTATAATAAAAAAGTTTTTGGATTGGCAAGTGGCTCTGGAAATAATCCATCAATGCCAACAATTATTTTTTGACGAACTAAATGAGAAATAAAATGTTCCTGAGCAGGATTAATCATTCCTACTTGCCACATATTACCAATTTGGCGCATGAAAGGGAAAACTACTTTTTCTATAGTACTCTCAAAGCCAAAATGAATGATACAATTTGAAATAATTTTTTCGAATTTTGCTTCGTTCATTTCCATCATACACAATACCAAGTTATCAATTTGATCGCTCTCTTTTGCGTAGTTATTTAAGATGGATTGCGCATGTTTTATAATATCTGAATCTTGTAATTTCGCAATTTTAGAAATTTTAAAGCCATTATTATTTAATAATGAAATATTTAAAATACGTTTTAAATCTTCAGAGGTATAATAACGAATATTCGTATCTGTGCGTTCAGGCTTTAAAATGCCATAGCGCTGTTCCCAAATACGCAAAGTATGTGCTTTAATACCCGAAAGCCTTTCTAAATCTTTTATAGCGTATTGAGTTGACATAATAAATACAATAACAAAGCTAAAGTAATTTTGTTTAAGAGTTTAATTTTAAATTAACAATGAATCGTAAGAATTGAACAGTTGCTGTTTTAACAAAAAAAACACCTGCCGACTGACAGGTGTTTTTAAACTTTTAAGTAAAGCTGCGTTTAGTGATTAACTACTAGTTTTTTAACTACTGTATTTCCTTCAATCATAATTTTACAAATATAAATCCCAGATTTAAGATTAGAAACATCCATGGTAATGCGACCAGGATTATAATGAATAGACGAATTAACACTAATTGACTTTCCTTGCAAATCTAAAATTTCATATTTAATAGTTTTAGACTCAGCCGGTAAATTAAAGTTAAGACTTGCCATATCTGAAGATGGGTTTGGATAAAAATTTGCAAAATAATCTGATATTTCTTTTTCGTTAATACCAACTGTGCTTAATTTTTTTATCCTCATGTTAATCATCAAATCCGTATTTTCATTCCCTCTGTATGCGCCTGTTACGCCATTTACATACTCAACATTTTGATTTGAATAAGGTGTTGTTGTATTTGTGCCTAAAGTAATACCAATACCATCCATAAGCCACATGATATAAACACCTCCCGAGTTAATAGTTAATGGTGTTGCTAATGTAGTTGTATTCCATGTTGCGGGACTAACTGATCCAGGAAGTATTCCAACAGAATCTAATACGGCGCCAGGTTGGTTGTTTGGCCCAGCATCATCTTTTACAACCATTGAATAACCGACACCACTAGGATTAGCTGTAATATAAGCTAACACATCTGTAATTTGACAAGGATAAAATGGAGGTGTGTAATGTACTCCAACTCCACCAACTCCACCAGACCAACTATGCGCAACGCCATTAGATAAACCATTATCAAAAGACATTAAAATTGAAGCCACTGTTGTATCAACCACCACAACTTCTTGAACTTTTTGATTGTTACTTGGTGTAGCATCTCCACTTAACTGAGTATCATTGATAAATCTGAAAATTCCAGCATTAACCGGATTAAAAGAATTTGTCATATTAATGGTTTGTGATTGGCCAGCTGCAAGTGAGCTGCTTAATACTGTATTTTGAACCTGAGTTAAATTTGAGGCATTAACAACTCTTCCAAATACGTTAAATGGATTCAATGGTTGATTCCCTGTATTTTTAATGGTTGTAGATAATGGAAATACGCTTCCAGATTTACTAATATGTACTCCAGCAGTTTCTGTATTGGAGTTAGAAATCGTACTTGCATCAGATACAGCAAATGTTGTATTAGCTGGATAATAAAATTTAACTGCTAAACCCGGTGTAGGGTATGTATTAAAAGAATGCTGAAGTCCAACTAAACCTGAATTGTTTTCAATTCCAATTGAGGCATTAACAGTTGGTGTGCTTTGGCTTTGCACTAAATATTGATAAGTTATAGAACTATCTACAGCACTTAAAATAACTTGAAATGTATTTAATCCTGTACCAGCAGCATTTGATGCATCATAAAAAGGAACATCTTTCCAAGTTACAATTAAAGTGTCATTTGTAGGATTTGTCCATCTCCAAGCTTTTGCAGAGTTTAAAGGGTCAAACAATAAATCGGAAGCAAATGCTGCTAAAAAATTTTGCGGATTTGCCGTGCCAGGTATTGCTGCAAAAGGCGATGATAATTGTCCGTTTGTAAATCCCATGTATCCGTTTGATCCTACCCAAAACTGGGTGACGTTATACCAGTAATAATGAAAAGGAAATCCAATGGCAAAAGAACCAGTATTATTATCGTCGGCCAAGCCATTGATTTGTTGTGCTGACGCCATGGTATCAATCACAATCCAATTATAGGTTGGGCCTTGCGCATCTAAATTATTTCGCCAAACGTATCCGTAAGCATCCGGACCGCCGCTTGTTTGAGCCATTAAATTAATTGTACCTAAGCCAAAAAGGCAAAATAACATGTAAAGTTTTTTCATAGTTTTTGTTTTAATTTTTTATTAAAGATAGCAAAATATTTGTATTAGACTAATAATTATAAGGCATTATCTAAACTATGAAGTACTAAATCTATTACCCTGCCCAACCATCTCTATCTAAACTCCTGTACTGAATAGCTTCTGCTATATGGTTGGTTTGAATTTTTATAGAACTATCTAAATCTGCAATGGTTCTTGCCACTTTTAAAATTCTATCGTAAGCCCGAGCCGATAGTCCTAAACGCTCCATGGCTGTTTTTAATAAGGTATTGCCAGCTTCATCTAAGTGGCAATAGGTTCTTAAATCTTTAGTTCGCATTTGTGCATTGCAATAAATACCATCGGATGTTTTATAACGTTCCGTTTGTATTTGGCGCGCTTTAATCACTCGCTCTCTAATATCTTTACTCGTTTCAGCACTTTGAGATTTACTCAACTCGCTAAAAGGAACAGGTGTGACTTCTACATGCAAATCAATTCTATCTAACAATGGCCCTGAAATTTTATTCAAATATTTTTGTACAACTCCTGGCGCACATACGCAATCTTTTTCGGGATGATTATAATAACCACACGGACAAGGGTTCATACTCGCCATTAACATAAAGCTGGCAGGATACTCTACGCTAAAACGTGCACGAGATATTGTTACAATTCTATCTTCCAAAGGTTGGCGCATTACTTCTAAAACCGTTCGCTTAAATTCAGGTAATTCATCTAAAAACAAAACACCATTATGAGCTAACGAAATTTCTCCTGGTTGCGCATTCATTCCGCCGCCAACAAGTGCAACATCTGAAATCGTATGGTGTGGACTGCGAAACGGGCGTTTAGTAACTAAACCCATGGTTTTAGTTGTTTTTCCGGCTACACTATGAATCTTGGTAGTTTCTAAAGCTTCGTCTAATGTTAAAGGTGGCAAAATAGAAGGCATACGTTTACTTAACATTGTTTTTCCTGCACCTGGAGGTCCAATTAAAATAACATTATGTCCGCCAGAAGCTGCAATTTCTAATGCTCTCTTAATATTTTCTTGACCCTTTACATCACTAAAATCAAACTCAAAATCATCTAAACGAGTTAAAAATTCTTGTTCAATATCTATGCATGTTTTTTCTAACGTACCAATTTTATTAAAAAAATCTATGACTTGTTTAATGTTAGATACGCCATAAACATCCATTCCATCTACTACAGCAGCTTCTTTAGCATTCTCTTCGGGCAAAATTAATCCTTTAAACCCTTCTTGTTTAGCTTTAATGGCAATTGGTAACGTTCCTTTAATGGGGCGTAATTCGCCATCAAGCGATAACTCCCCCATGATGATATAATTAGACACGTCCTCTGATTTTATTTGTTCTGAAGCTGCTAAAATTCCAACAGCAATAGTTAAGTCATAAGCAGAACCTTCTTTCCGAATGTCTGCCGGTGCCAAATTAATAGTGATTTGTTTACCCGGTATTTTTAAATTATTATTATTTAAAGCGGCATGAATGCGATGATGACTTTCTTTTACGGCATTGTCGGGCAAGCCCACCATAAAAAAATTGACTCCTTGAGAAATATTGACCTCTACTGTAACAGTGGTGGCACTAATACCGTGCACAGCACTTCCAAACGTTTTAACTAGCATACAACAAAATAATTTTTGCAAAATAACAACAAAAGCAAGCATAGTTTTGCTATAAATTGTAGCATCTTTCAAAATTACTGTATTATCAAGCCTTAGAGGAGACAAAATTCATAAAAGCTATATCGAATTATTAATTAGATTTAATATATTTGGCTTCATAACTGTTTTTTGTGCTTCAACAACCCAATAAAAAAATATCATGGCAACTAATTTTAGTTGTGTGTTTTGCTTTAAGCTTACTTTTAGGCATTATCTATAAAGCATCGCACACTTCTTTTACGCACGACGAAAGTTATACCTATACACATTATGTTCATCAATGTTTTATGGATATTATTTCGTACAAAACACCCTATCTTAATAATCATATATTAAATAGTTTATGTGTAAAATATAGCGAAGCTTTTTTTGGAAGTTCGGAATTAGCATTACGCTTAGGTTCTGTTTTAGCGTTTATATTATATAGTACTTATATCATTTTACTTTTTTATAAATACTGCCCTAAATTTATTTTGCCGTTTTATTTATTAATGACGCTAAATCCTTATTTATTAGATTTTTTTACCTTAGCCAGAGGTTATGGCTTATCCATTGCATTTATGACAATGAGCATTTATTATGTCAGTGCGTATCTTACTTCACAAAAAAATAAACATCTCATACTATTTAATGTTGGCGCATTTTTATCTGTGATGAGTAATTTTTCGATGTTGAATTATTATGCATCTGCTTTAATCGTTTACAATATTATATCATTTATTGCTCTAAAGTACAGTGCATCAAATTCTGAAACGAGCTATCATTTTTATAAACTTAATAAAATCAACATCATATCCGTTGTTATATCAGGCATGGTTTTGTATGAGCCTTTACGAAGAATTTCGAAAATGAGTTTATTAGATTTTGGTGGGAAAAAAGGCTTTTTAGAAGATACTGTTAGTTCAGTTATTTACGATGTGTTTTATGAAGCAGAAATTGATTCGTATATGATGATTTTGAAAGCGTTTGCTTTAGTGGTTTCTGTAAGCGCTTTCATTATAATTATTAAACACATTAAACAAAAAGATATTAAATTTTTAAAAAACCTTGGCGCATTTGTGTTTGTAAACTTAGTGTTATGGTGTATTGTATGTGTTACTAATATCCAACACTTTGTTTTAAATAATGATTTTAACACACATCGTTTTGCATTGTTTTTGTTCCCATTATTTATCTTGAATTTTATTTTTTTAATTAGCTATTTCTATCACTGTTCTTATAAAAAAGTAACTCTTTCAATAAGTTTTATGTGTGCCATTTTATTGTCGGTTAACTTGTATGAAAATCACAGCTTAACATCTTATAAAGATTGGAAATGGGATAAAGACACTAAATTGATCATGCAACAATTAGTTGCAGAGCATCAAAAAAATCCACACAAACAAATACGTTTAGGTATAAACTGGCTATTAGAACCTAGTACTAATTTTTATCGTTATACCTGGCAATTAAACTGGCTTAATCCTACTAATAGAAAGGGTGTGAGTAAGTATGATGACTACTGGTGTATTTTTAAAAATGATAAAGAATATGCCGCTATTGCCAACAAACCTATCCTTTATTTAAACGAACAATCTGAGGCGGTTTTACTAAAAAACTCAGATTAACCATAAAAAACTCAGATGAGATTGTTTTAAATACAAGAAATTGATATATTTATAATTCTTAAAATTACAACTATGATTAAAAAAGTACTTTTTGCATTTGCTGTATTATTAACTACTCATCAAATTATAGCTCAAACTGAAGAGCCAAGAGAGTTGACTTGTTATAATAAATGGTCTCAAAAATTTGACGAGCGTGGTGCCGAAGAAGTAGAAGATGGTGTTTACACAGATGTTATTATTACTTCTCGTATTGGTGCTAAAGCAAATTGCTGGAGCGGAAAAGCAGAAGTACGTAACAAAAAATTAGTAAAGTGTTATATTATTAAAGAAGATAACTCTGAGGAAGAAGTAACTCGCACCTGGAAAAATAATTCAAATAAAGAGGTAAGTATCATTAATGGAGTAAGTACATCTATGATATCGGTTCATAACGAATTAATTAATGTTCTTTGGCCAAAAAAAATTAAAGCTAAAAAAGCTGCCGCTAAAAAAGCACCAGATCCAACGGATGATTAATCATTATAAATAAAAAACCAGAAAATTAATTTTCTGGTTTTTTATTTTCTGAAGTACTCTTTAATTAACATTGGGTTGACTCAGCCCGTCGAATCCTAAGCCTCTTCCTTAAATGGATTTCTTGGAATCCACTCTGTAGGCTGTAAAAACTGCATAAATGGTTTTAAAATTAATTTTGACACGGTGTTTTGTGGCTTGATATAACAAATTAATTCATGTGCTTTTGCGCCAACAGTTGTTTTAATTTCGGAAGCTGTACGGCCTAAATTAATTCTCTTCTTCTTTGTCTTAATTCCTTCTTCAATATAACTATATAAGAGTGTTTGATACAAATCATATTCTTTATTCAACGCATAATCAAAGCCTACGTAATGTGCTTCTATTTCATTAGGTAAATAAAAACCGCTCGAAAAAGAAATCATAACATCCTCTTTAAACCAAGCGTCTACATAAAATAAATTTGCTTGTGTTTGCACAACATCTTTAAAATAATTCTTAGATAAATGGGCTAATTTAAACTTAGCATGATTAAATACCTGAGTATATAAATCATACATCACATCATTATATTTTAAAACCTCTTCAATACTTAATCTTTTTTTAGTTAAAGATTCACTTCCTTTTAAAATATTTTTTGCGCGGTTTCTATATTTTTTAGAAAATGTTCCAATATAATCGATTAATGATGATAAGCCATCAGGCAAATCAATAATCATATTAGGCTCTACGTTAAAATGAATGAATTTGGTACAATACCAACAATCCTTATCTCCAAAACCTTCTTCGTAAAAATCTTTCACTAAAATGGCTGAAATTTTACCACGTAACTTTTCTTCTCTTGCAACACAATCAATAACTCCTTCTACTAATTTAAAAGTTGTTTTTTTACTATTCACATCTAAATAAAAACCGTGCTCTCCACTAATAAAATTATTGCCACAAGTTACTAAGCGCATAATAGTTTCGTCTTCGTTGTGTTGAATGTATTTTTGAAAAACAGACGCACGTTTGCTTTGCAATTCATTAATTTGGTGAGCGATTAATTCCCCAAATAAGGATGCTGAAAAATCATTGATTTGAAAATATAAAACGCCAACAGGTGTTTTTCTATTATATATAATAACGTATCTAAATCTAAAGACCGCTGTTTTTTGTTGATGAATTAAACTTAAATAAGAAAATGATAAAAAAACATTGTGGTCTTTAATAGCAGTATCCCAATCGTCTTTTAGAATAGCATCAATTTCTTCAAAGCACGAAAAACTAAAATTCCCAAACAGTTTTCTGTGTGGTTTTAGCTTATTTTTAGCAATCATTTTATCGCAAAGTGCAAACATGTTTTAAATATCAGTTACAATGTTTTAATAATATCTTTAATAATTTTGAGATGATGGTTTGTATGGATTGATAAAAATAGTGTAGTTGGTTTTAAATTTAAATCTCCAAAATATGGGTGTTTAAAATAATTATTTGCTTTTAAATTTTCAATTTTTTGAATAGTTTGTCTTGTTTTCTCAAAACTTTGTTTCAGTGCGTCCAAAGTAATATCTACTTCAGGAATTACATTTTTTGGTGCCTTTCCCCTTCCTCTTGGTATTCTTTTAAAACTTAGCACAATCACTCTCCATTTGTTAAGCTTCCACTTATATTCTGTTGGGTTAGATTTTTCAAGCGCTCCAACTATTGAGTTAATTACCATTAAACTATGCTCAATATGCCAGCCTACTGATGAACTCGAAACAGTGCTGTTAATCTTATGATGAACTAGGCTGTGTTCTTCTAATTCAGTAATTAATTTTTCTAATGTATTCATCTTAAATAGGTAATAAAGGAAAAATATCGTCAAATAGCATTTCAACACTTTCTTCAATAGAAAGTTCAGAAGTGTCAATACTATAAATAGCATTGTTTGGCTGTTCAAAAGGATTAGAAACGCCTGTAAATTCTTTTAATTCGCCACTTCTGGCTTTGGCATAATGACCTTTTACATCTCGTTTTTCGCAAACATCCAAAGGCGTGGATATATGGTATAAAATAAAGTGTTGTTCGCCATTAATACTTTCGGCTAATCTTCTTAAATCGTTAGTTGGTGTAATTAAACTACAAATAACTACTACGCCACAACTCGCTAATTGTTTTGCTAATTCAGCTGTACGACGAATGTTTTCGGTTCTGTCTTCCATACTAAAACCAAGACCTTTATTCATGCCTAGCCTTAAAACATCGCCATCCAATACTTTTGTTAAAATCCCTTCATCATGTAATCTTCTTTCTAATTGATAGGCTAAAGTTGTTTTTCCCGAACCCGAATAGCCTGTCATCCACACTACTAAACCTTTATGGGACAGTAAATTCTCTTTATCTGAACTAGTAACTAGTTCTTCCTGATTAGAAAATATGTTATTTGAAGGGCTCAAATTAGCAGAAATTAGAATTTAAAAATACAATTAAATATCTTACTTTTGAAGTAAATAACCTGTTTTAATAAAGATTAACATGGCATACGATTTTAGACAGAGTCCAGTGGTTGACCAAGTAGGAATTGAGGAACGAGTGGCTCGATTTAATACACGCAGTATTAAAAAAGGCAGCAAAGTGCAAGCCTTGAAACTAGCACTAAACATGATCGACTTAACTACCTTAGAAGGAAAAGATACCGAAGGTAAAGTAACGCAAATGTGTTACAAAGCTATGCACCCACATGTTGCTTTACCAGATATCCCATCAACCGCTGCGGTATGTGTTTATCCAACCATGGTGAAAGTTGCTAAAGAAGCGTTAAAGGGAAGTAAGGTAAAAGTTGCTTCTGTTTCTACTGCTTTCCCTAGTGGAAACTCAACCATGCAAATAAAATTATTAGACACTAAATTAGCCTTAGATAATGGTGCTGATGAAATTGATATGGTTATTAGTCGTGGCGAATTTTTAAAAGGTAATTACAATTTTGTGTTTGATGAAATTGCAACTATTAAAGATTTAACTCATAAATATAACTCACGTTTAAAAGTGATTTTTGAAACGGGCGAAATTTCCACATTAGATAATGTTCGTCGCGCAAGCGATATTGCAATTTATGCAGGAGCAGACTTTATTAAAACCTCCACTGGTAAAATTGGTGTGGCAGCAACGATGCCCGTTACATTAGTGATGCTAGATGCAATTAAGGATTATTATTTTAAAACAGGTATACAGGTTGGGATGAAACCAGCTGGTGGTATTAGCACTGCAAAAGGTGCTTTACAATATTTAGTGATGCTGCACGAAACCTTAGGAAACGCCTGGTTAGATAATAAATGGTTTCGCTTTGGTGCAAGCTCTTTAGCTAACGATTTAATTTTACAATTAGAAAAAGAAGCAAAAGGTGTTTATTATAGTAAAGATTATATTTCAGTAGATTAATATTTATGTCCCGCTGATTGCGCAAATTACCGCAGATTTTGATTAGAATCCATCTGCGAAAATCAGCGATATCTGCGGGAGAAAACCAACAATACAATGGCAAAAAAAGAAGCGAAAAAATTAGAATACTTTACTGATTGGAAATACGCTCCATCACCAGAAGCAACCGATCATATTCGGTTACAAAAACAATATGATTTATTTATCAATGGTAAATTCATCAAACCAAATTCAGGTAAATATTTCGATACTATTAATCCTGCAACCGAAGAAAAAATTTCAACAATTGCAGAGGCAAATGATAAAGATGTGGATAGTGCAGTAAAAGCAGCTCGTGGTGCTTATGATAAAACATGGAGCAAAATGCCAGCTAAAGAACGCGCTAAATATATTTACCGTATTGCTCGTTTAATTCAAGAGCGTGCTCGTGAATTATCAGTTATCGAAACGTTAGATGGCGGTAAATCAATTCGCGAAAGTCGTGATATTGATGTGCCTTTAGCGGCTAACCATTTCTTCTATTATGCAGGTTGGGCAGACAAATTAGAATATGCTTTTCCTAATCGTAACCCAACTTCATTAGGTGTTGCAGGACAAGTTATTCCTTGGAATTTCCCCTTATTAATGGCTGCTTGGAAAATTGCTCCAGCTTTGGCTACAGGTAATACCGTAGTTTTAAAACCGGCTGAAACTACTTCTTTAACGGCGTTGAAATTAGCAGAAATTATTCAAGAAAGTGGTTTGCCTGATGGCGTAGTTAATATCATTACCGGTCACGGACCAGTTGGTGCCGCAATGGTAAATCATAAAGACATTAATAAAATTGCATTTACAGGAAGTACTAACGTTGGTAAATGGATTCAAAAATCGATTGCAGGAACTGACAAACGATTAACCTTAGAACTAGGCGGAAAGGCGGCTAACATTATTTTTGAAGACGCTCCCATCAATCAAGCAGTTGAAGGAATTGTAAACGGTATTTTCTTTAACCAAGGGCATGTATGCTGCGCAGGTTCTCGTTTATTTGTTCAGGAAAGCGTTGCCGAAGAGGTTATCAAAAAATTGAAAGACAGATTAGAAACATTAATTGTTGGCGACCCTTTAGATAAAAATACAGATATTGGTGCTATCAATTCTAAAATGCAATTAAATAAAATTAATGAATATTTAAAAATTGGAGTGAACGACGGAGCAGAGATGTATCAAAGCTCTTGCTCTATTCCTAAAAAAGGATTTTTTGTTCGCCCTACTCTCTTTTTAAATACATCACAATCGCACCGTATTTCTCAAGAAGAAATCTTTGGGCCAGTGTTAGCGATTCAAACATTTAGAACGATTGAAGAAGTAATTGAAAAAGCTAATAACATTCCTTACGGTTTAAGTGCGGGTGTTTGGACAGATAAAGGTTCTCGTATTTTTAACTTAACGTCTAAATTACGTGCTGGTGTAGTTTGGGCAAATACTTACAATAAGTTTGATCCTACATCTCCGTTTGGTGGTTATAAAGAAAGTGGTTTTGGTAGAGAAGGTGGCTTACATGGTTTAATGCCTTACTTGAAGTTTTAAGGTTTAACCGCAAAGAGGCAGAGAAAAAGACGCAGAGAGCGCAAATTTTTTTATCATGATTAAAAAAGTAACGAGTAATAATTAAAAACAAGGCAGATTTTTCTCTGAGACCTTTGCGAAAAAACTCAGCGATCTCTGCGGTTAAATAAAGATGATTGAGAATGACTTGTCGCAAATAATAATTGGATGTGCTATTAAAGTTCATACTGCTCTTGGACCAGGGTTATTAGAGTCTGCTTATGAGGAGTGCTTGTATTATGAATTAGTGAAAGAAGGATTAAAAGTTGAGAAACAAAAAGCGCTACCTTTAATTTATGAAGAAATTAAACTAGAAGTAGGTTACAGATTAGATTTAATAGTTGAAAATAAAGTGATTATAGAAATAAAAGCTTGCGAAGGTTTAAATGATGTTCATTTGGCACAAGTATTAACTTATTTAAAATTAAGTAATGTGAAATTAGGCTTATTAATTAACTTCAATGTAACACGAGTAAAAGACGGAATCAAAAGAGTAGTAAATAATTTATAAAACCAAAGCAGATTTTCCTCTGAGATCTTTGCGAAAAAACTCAGCGACCTCTGCGGTTAGACACAAATAAAATGGAAAGAATAGAAGTTTTAAAAACATACAAAATATTTATTGGTGGACAATTTCCTCGTACCGAAAGCGGACGCTATTACCCATTAAAATTAAAAAACAACATGACTGTAAACGTTAGTTTATCATCTCGTAAAGATTATAGAAATTCGGTAATTGCAGCTCGTGGTGCTTTTAGCGGATGGAGTGCAAAAGCCGCATTTAACCGTGGACAAATTTTATACCGTATTGCTGAAATGTTGGAAGGAAGAAAAGACCAATTTTTAGAGGAGTTAAAACAATTAGGTTATACAACCGTTGCTGCTAAAAAAGAAGTAGAACAAAGTATTGATCGTTTGGTTTATTACGCTGGATGGTGCGATAAATACCAACAGTTGTTTAGTTCCGTTAATCCTGTTGCAACTTCTCATTTCAATTTCTCTGTACCTGAACCAATGGGTGTAGTTGCGATATTAGCGGATGAATCATCTGCTTTATTAGGATTGGTTTCTGTGATTGCTCCTGCTATTGCTGGCGGAAACACATGTATTGTATTAGCTTCTGAAAGCAAACCAACTTGTTCAATCACCTTTGCTGAGGTTATTGCAACCAGTGATGTTCCGGGAGGTGTAGTCAATATTGTAACAGGTAGTCGTAAAGAATTACATTCTCATTTTTCATCACACATGGATGTAAATGCAATTATTAATTGTAACTCCGAAAAAGACTTTAATAAAACCATTGGCGAAAACGCGTCTTTAAATGTAAAGCGTGTTTTTACATGGCATAAAAATTGGAGCGACGAAAAAGAACAAGGCCCATATTACATTACCGATTTACAAGAAATAAAAACCACTTGGCATCCCATTGAAAATATTGGAGTTTCGGGGATTAA
>JBKJPW010000228.1:0-50346 GCA_046594225.1 Bacteroidia bacterium | reverse complement strand
AATTTTATACAATTCGTATGCTTGTGTTGATTTGGTTTGATAAAAGTTTTTTGCGCTAATTTTAAATTTAAGATCTTTTATTTCTTCAAAAATATGGTCCTTTCCGCTAAAAGTTATAATTTCTAAATCTTGTAAAGTATCGTTTCCTTTTTGGTTAATGACATATTGTAAAGAGGTAATTTGAGGAAAGGTATTTTTTAAATGATTCAATAACAAGGCAATATTTTCTGGTTCATTATCAAAAAACTGAATCAACACCATTAACTCGCCATTACTCGATGAGCGAATCATTAAGGTTCTTAATAGTCCTGTTTTATTTCTTACTCCAAAAAAAGTCAAGCCATGCTTATTAGCAAAATCTCTGATTTCGTTACGGATAGAATTAGAAGGCTCCTTCTGCAAATAACAATTTTTAATGTCTAATATTTTATCAAACATTTTAGGAATATGAAATCCTAAAGCATTGCGGTTATCAATCTCTACACCACTTTTTATTTCCTCATTCGTTAACCATTTTTTATCCGAAAACGAAAACTCTAATTTATTGCGGTAAAAATAACTCTCTTTATTAGCAAAAATTGGTTTAAGGGTTGATATATCTAAATGTCCTATACGCGTTAAGGCATCTTCAACGGTTTTTTGTTTAAATATTAATTGAGTCTCGTAAGTCATGTGTTGCCACTTGCAACCACCACAATAACCAAAATGTTCGCAAGTAGGTTCTATTCTGTTTTCCGAAGGTTTTTTAAGGGTTACAACATGACCTTCGGCATAATTATTTTTTTTACGGGTAATCATTAAATCTGCCACATCGCCTGGCACACCTCCATCAACAAAAATTACCATTCCATCTACTTTGGCTACTGATTTTCCCTCTGAAGAAATATCAACAATGTCTGCATTCTCCACAAAAATATTTTTCTTTATTTTACTCATAGGCTGCAAAGATATAAGTTTTAAGGAGAAAGAAATAAGGAGAAAGGAGGAAGGATTAACGACATTTCTTAAAAAACTATAACAATCGGTCAAATACAATTTAAAAAATTTTTAACCACATAGAGTCAAAGGCAAATTTTAATAAGAGAAGAATAGGATAGGAAACTTGTTTTTACTCATAGATCACTATGTTTAAAGCAAAGCTTCTATACGCAACTTTAACTGCACAAAAAACATAACATTCGGGCAATTTCAATTTAAAAACAAAACCTATGTTCCTATGTGGCTAAATTTTATGAAAATACGAACTCACTGGATTTCCTAAAAAACCATAACATTCATTCAAATACAATTTATATCATTAAATTTATGGACTGAAAATGAATTGTACCAAAAGCCTATTTACCAATACTCAAACTACTAAATACAAATTGGTAGTGTGTTTTGTGATAGCCTTTATGTTTTCAGGATTTTCGCAAACAAAACAAAAGCCAAAGCTTGTTGAAGAAAAACCCAATAAATTAATTACCATCCGACATGCCAAACGTTTAGCCTTCGATCAATCGCTTGGTTTAGATGCCCGTCGTTTAATTGGAGATGTAGAATGTGAACACGAAGGCGCTGTGATGCGTTGTGATAGTGCCTATTTATTTAGCGATAAAAAACTAATTGCTTATGGGCATATCAGTATTATTAAAGGCGATAGTATTTTTGTGTATGGCGATTCTTTGCGATACGATGCCACCACCAAATTAGCACATATGAAAAGTAATGTGCGCTGTATTGAAAAAGATATGACATTAACCACCAATACACTCATTTATGATATTGGGAGTTCAGTTGCCAGCTATTATGAGGGAGGAAAAATAGTGAATAAAGAAAATACACTAACAAGCAAAAATGGACATTATTACTCTTCCAATAAAGAATTGACCTTTCATTATGATGTGGTTTTAGTTAACCCTGATTATAAAATGAATGGAGATACGTTAAGGTATAATACTATTAACAAAACAGTTTATTTTATCGGTCCATCTATTATTACCAGTAAAGAAAATTATATTTATTGCGAAAATGGTTGGTACGATACCGAAAATGAAATTGCTCGCTTTAGTAAAAATGCCGTTATTGTTAATGAACATCAACGCTTATTAGGAGATAGTGTTTATTATAATAAAAAAAGAGGCTACGGCAAGGCTACCAAAAATGTAAGAGTTATTGATACTACCAATAAATCTTTTATAGTTGGTGATTTTGCTGAACATTACGAAAAAGGTAACAAAGCGATTGTAACAGGCCATGCTATTTATGGCAGACAAATAGAAAAAGACACTCTTTTTATGTCGGCCGACACATTATTTTATGAGCAGCCTGATTCGGTTCACACCTTTGTAAAAGCTTACCGACATGTAAAAATTTTTAAAAAAGATTTACAAGGACTTTGTGATTCGTTGACTTATCTATTACATGATTCGTTAATGACTATGTATAATTCTCCCATACTTTGGACAAATAACGGGCAAGTAACCGCTAAATTAATTAAAGTAACAGCAGGGCAAACCAATGTAAAATATTTTGAATTATTGAATAATGCCATCGTGATTCAAAAAGTAGATAGCTTGGATGAAAAAAAATATAACCAAATAGAAGGAAGAAAAATAGAAGGTTTTTTTGCGAAGGACTCACTAGGAGAGCAAAATATTCGAAAATTAAATGTGATTGGTAATGCCGAGATTATTTATTACGTGAAACAAAAAAAGAATTATAAAGGCGTCAATAAAACCGCTTGCAGCGATTTAACCGTTTGGATAAATACAGAGGGTGTTGATAGGATAACTTTTAGAAATAAACCCGAATCAACTGTATTTCCTTTAAAAGACATTAATGATGAAGATATGCGCTTAAAGCATTTTTCATGGATGGAAAATAAACGACCCAAGAAGAAAAATGATATTTTGGTTAGGTAAACACTTATTTGATAAAGATATTTAACCACATAGGAGGAACATAGAGCTAAGGTCTAGAAAAGACAGGAATAGTGCTTTGCTAACCACATATGTTACTATGTTCAAAACGAAAGTTCTATATACAACTTAGCATACGTTTATTTTCTATGTATCTCTGTGGTTAAAAAATCATTTTTATTCAAAATACAATACGCCGATAATTTGTATATTTATCCTTTAATTTTAAAACTATATGAAGTTATTACAAAATAAAGTTGCCATTATTACTGGCGCATCTCGTGGCATTGGAAAAGGAATTGCCGAAAAATTTGCTGAACAAGGTTGCAATATTGCCTTTACCTTTTTATCATCAGTGGAAAAAGCAAAAGCGTTTGAAACTGAATTAGCAACTAAATATGGCGTAAAAGTAAAAGGATATCAAAGCGATGCCGCTGATTTTAAAGCCGCAGATCAATTAGTAACCGATGTAGTTGCAGAATTTGGAACTGTAGATGTTTTGGTAAATAATGCCGGTATTACTCGCGATACCTTACTAATGCGTATGAGTGAACAACAATGGGATGAGGTGATAAATGCTAATTTAAAATCAGTATTCAATTTAACAAAGGCTGTTCAAAAACCAATGTTAAAAGCGCGTAGCGGTTCTATTATCAATATGAGTTCTGTGGTTGGTGTAAAAGGAAATGCTGGTCAGACAAACTATTCGGCTTCAAAAGCAGGAATTATCGGCTTCACAAAATCAGTAGCTTTAGAATTAGGATCACGTAATATTCGTAGCAATGCTATTGCACCAGGCTTTATTGAAACAGAAATGACAGCTGCTTTAGATGAAAAAACAGTGCAATCTTGGAGAGATTCAATTCCGTTAAAACGCGGCGGAACATCTGAAGATGTAGCAAACTTAACCTTATTTTTAGCAAGTGATATGAGTGCTTATATTACAGGCCAGTGCATTAATGTTTGCGGCGGAATGCTTACTTAAAAAGTGATAAGATTTAAGCATTAAGATATAAGTAGTTTATTTTAAACTTAGCATCTTATTAATTATATCTTTATTCTTAATACTTTAAAAAATGGAATTTATCTCTAATTATCCTTGGTATTACACCCTGTTATGTTTTGTAGCAGGGTTTGTTTTTAGTGCCTTGTTGTACGTAAGAGATAAACAAAATACAGAGCGTTCAAAAGTTTTACTATATAGTTTAGCAGCATTACGATTTGCTTCTATCAGTATCATTGCACTTTTATTATTGGATGTTTTTATGAAGCGTTTAGTAAATGAAACCGAAAAACCTGTGATTATTTTGGCTCAAGATAATTCATCTTCATTAGTTGCAGGAAAAGATTCAGCTGAAATAAAAACCGATTACGTAAAAGCACTTACTTCTTTTATAAATACCGTAAAAGATAAATACGATGTAAAAACCTATCAGTTTGATTCAGAATCTAAATCATCGGAAACGTATGATTTTAAAGGAAAAGAAACTGACATCTCAAAACTGTTTTTAGACTTAGAAAACAATTATGCCAACAAAAATATCGGTGCAATTATTTTAGCTACGGATGGTATTTACAATAAAGGAACAAATCCTTTATACAGCGTTAGTAAATTTAATGCGCCCATTTATACTATTGCTTTAGGAGATACGATTCCTTTAAAAGATGCTTGGATACAATCTATTAATCATAATCAAGTAGCTTATTTAGGAAATTCGTTTCCTGTAGAAGTATTGATTAATGCTATTGATTTAAAAGATAAGTCTTTAACAATTTCAATTGCACAAGGCGGTAAAGTATTAAAATCAGAAGTTGTAACTATTAACTCCCATAACTTTAGTTCTACTCTTAATTTTTTATTAGATGCTGATAAGCCGGGTATTCAAAAATACACTGTATCTATTTCAACCTTAGAAGAAGATAAAAACAAACAAAACAACAGTCAATCTTTTGTGATTGATGTAATTGATAATAGAGAGAAAGTGTTGATACTAGCAAATGCGCCCCATCCTGATATATCAGCTATTGAACAAAGTATTTCATCTGCTCAAACTTATGAAGTAGAGGTTGCGTTAATTAACGATTTCACAAAACCATTAAAGCCTTATTCCTTAATTATATTACATCAAGTATCTGTATTACCTCAACGTATTAACAACGAACTTAAAGCAAATAATCAATCGGTATTTTATATTGGCAACGATGTGATTAATTATGCCACTGGACAAAGTATCAAAAGAATTGGCGACTCACGTAAAAATGATGTAGAGGCCGCCTTTAAAAAAGAATTTTCGTTATTTAGCGTCAGTGCCGAATTACAAAACTACTTTAAAGAATTCCCTGCGGTGAAATGTAACTTTGGTAATACCCTTGTAACAAATGGATTAAATACCCTATTAACTCAAAAAATTGGTGTTGTAGAAACAGATGAGCCATTGATGCTATTCTCTGAAATTAACGGCATTAAAACATGTGGCTTTTTGGGAGATGGTTTATGGAAATGGCGCATGAGAGATTTTGCAGATCATGATAATCATAATTTATTTAATGAGTTAATGAGCAAAACCGTTCAGTACTTATCGGTGAAAGCAGATAAAAGTTTTTTTAGAATATTCACTAAAAAAATAATTAACGAAAATGAAGCAATAGATTTTACTGCCGAAGTTTACAACCAAAGTTATGAGTTAGTAACCGAACCAGATGTGACTTTAATTTTAAAAGACGATAAAGGCAAAACGTATAATTACACCTTTAATAAAAAACAAACCATGTATAGCTTGTCTGCTGGACAATTTAGCGCAGGCGAATATAGTTTTGAAGCTAAAGTAAAATTTGGAGATAAACTTTACACAAAATCGGGCATTGTAATTATCAAAGAAATTGTTTCCGAAAAAATAAATACGGTAGCTAATCATCAATTGTTATTTCAAATAGCTAAACAAAGCGGTGGTAAATTATTTTATAGAAATCAATTAGAACAATTACAAAAAGAAATTCTGTCTTCTGAATCTATTAAATCAATTACCTATTCTCATAAACAATTAACCGATTTGGTGAACCTCAAATGGATTTTTGGAATTATACTTTTGCTACTTTCTACCGAGTGGTTTTTGAGAAAACACAATGGGAAGGTTTAAGTTTATTCTTCAATAAACCATAAAAGTCATAAAAGTTCATAAAATAAGGCTTTTAAGAATACGAAAAAAATACCAAAATGATTTCACTTGTTTTTTTGCTGTTAATAAGTAAGAATGCTTGTAACAGCTCTAACTATTATGTCCTTTTGTGACTTTTATGGTTCAAAAAATAAAAATATATCCTTTTAAGAATCCAATTTTAGCCCTCTATTATGGCACTTTTATTGCCCTATTAAATCATCAAAATCATTACATTTGTTTAACTAAATCTCTATACAATGAAAAAAATACTTGTTTTATCTTCAGCAATTATACTATCCTTATCTGCTTTCAAATCTTCTGACGGAGATAAAATACCTTCAGCAACAGTAAAAAAATTAGACGGCTCTACAACTAATTCAAATACTTTTTCCAATAATGGGAAACCAATGATTATTAGTTTTTGGGCTACTTGGTGTAAGCCTTGTAAAAAAGAGTTAGATGCTATTAATGAAGAATATGCGGATTTAGTAAAAGAAACTGGCGTAAAATTAATTGCTATTTCTATTGATGATGCTCGTAGTTCGGGTAAAGTAGTAACAGATGTAAAAGTAAAAGGTTGGACATACGAAGTATATATTGACGAAAACCAGGACTTTAAGCGTGCCATGAATGTAAACAATGTACCTCATACATTTTTGGTTGATGGAGATGGTAAAATTGTTTGGAGCCACAACTCATATGCAGAAGGTGATGAAGAAAAATTATTTGAACATGTTAGAAAATTAGCTAAAGGCGAAAAACTAGCGGCTCACTAATTCACAATCTTAATTAATCATACTTTACAATATATGACTGTAAAATCCATTACACGTTTTTTAATCATTTCTTCAACTGCTTTATTTTGCAAAGCATCTTATGCACAATTAGCTAATGAGTTAGGCTCTGTTCATGGCAACTTTCAAATTGATGCAGCTTATTATCAAAAAGACACCATTATAGATGCAGATCCGGGAAGTGAACTTTTTAGATATAATGCCTTTGGAAATATTAATTATTCAAAAGGAGGATTTAGTGCAGGTGTACGTTACGAAAGTTATAATCCGCCATTATTAGGCTATTTACCAGGCTATAAAGGTTCTGGTATTCCTTATCGCTTTGCGAGGTATAAACATAAAGATATTGATATTACAGTTGGTAATTTTTATGAGCAATTTGGTAGCGGAATTACCTTAAGAGCTTATGAAAACAGAGGTTTATTATATGACAATGCTTTAGATGGTATGCGCGTTATTTTTACTCCAAAAAATGGTATCACTATAAAAGGTTTAGTTGGCAAACAACGTACTTATTTTTCGTTGTCGCCAGGAACCGTAAGAGGTTTAGATGGAGAATTAAATATCATGGAATTATTTGATTCTATATTAGGCAAATCAAAAACTAAAGTTATTTTGGGAGGAAGTTTTGTAAGTAAATATCAAGAAGATCAAAACCCTACTTTGGTTCTTCCGCAAAACGTAGCAACTGGTGCTGGTAGACTTACAATAATAAGAGGTGGATTTAATTTTAATGCAGAATATGCTCTTAAAGCCAATGACCCATCTTATCAAAATAAATACAGTTATAAAGAAGGTCATGCAGTAATTGCCTCTGCATCTTATGGCACAGATGGTTTTTCTGCAATGCTATCAGCTAAAATGTTAGATAATATGAGTTTTAGAAGTGACAGAGATGCTCAAAATACAATTGCCATGATTAACTATCAGCCTGATTTTAGTAAGTTTCACACCTACTCTTTAATGGCGTATTATCCTTATGCTACTCAACCAAATGGCGAAGTTGGTGGTACTGGTGAGATACAATATAAAGTAAAAAAAGGAACTTGGCTAGGTGGCAAATACGGCATGGATATCACACTTAATGGGTCTACTTATTTTGGATTAGACACAACAGGTATTTATCCAATTAATGACACTGTGAGAAATTTAAAATACTCAACTAATTATGGCAGTATAGGCGATAAATATTATCATGATTTTAATATTGAAATCACAAAAAAAATAAGCAAAAAATTAAAGCTGACAGTGATGTATGCTAATCAATTTTTAAATCAATCTATTGTTCAATTTAATACGCCTGATAAAGAAGAGCATCCAGATATTAAATCCCACATTGGAGTATTAGATATTACATGGAGATACAAAACAGGTTCAGCTATTCGTTTTGAAACGCAAGGTTTTTTTGCCAATTATGATTATAAAGAACATGCTATTGATGCTAATGGAAATAAAAACATTACCAGTAATACTGGATCATGGATATCTGGCTTAATTGAATGGACACCAACAACTCATTGGAGTATTACATTGGCTGATCAGTACAATTATGAAAATCCTGTAGAATCAAAAAAAGTACATTATTATTTTGGAATGATCGGCTACACAAATGGGCCTACAAGATTATCTATAAGTTACGGTCGCCAACGCCAAGGCATTTTCTGTGCAGGAGGTGTATGTCGTTTTGTACCTTCATCAAGTGGTTTAAATATTAGTATCTCATCCAGTTTTTAATACAATTCATTAATTCATATACCAATGAAAAAAATAATTTTTACAATAACCATTTTTATCTCCATCTTATTTATAAATATAAGTTGTGATAAAGTTAAAGATGTAAAAGATCCAAATGCCAGTGCGATAGTTGGGAATAGAAAAGTATTTGTAGAAGATTACACTGGCCACAAATGTGGTAATTGCCCTGCGGCAGCTGATACTTTAAAATATCTAACGAAAAAATATCCGGGTCAAGTTATTGGATTGGCTATTCATGCAGGATTCTTCGCCAATATAAATGCAACTTATCCAACAGATTTAAGAAACCCTGTTAGTACGGCTTATGATAATATATTTGGAGTTTCGTTAGCTGGCAACCCCAATGGATTAGTAAACAGAGTTGGATTTGGTTCAGGTGGATTTATCAAAGCATACTCTACTTGGGAAGGTGAAGTAGCACAAATGCTTAGCAGACCTGCGAAATTTGAAATTAAGATTAGAAATAATTATACAACTTCTAATTACAACTTAAACACAAGTATTACTGTTAAATCATTAACGAATAATGGCGGCATTTATAAACTAGTTGTTCTGCTTTCAGAAGACAGTATTATTGCAGAACAATTAGATTACAGATTACCTTCCGGAAGTCAATTAATTCCAAATTACGAGTTTAATCATACTTTAAGAGAAGCTTTGAATAGTTCTTTTGGCGATCCAATTTTCACAAGTGGCGCAGTAGCAAATGACTCTGCAGTAAAAGCATTTCCAAATTATTTAATTAATGCGGCATACAATGCATCAAAATGTCATATCATCGCATATGTTTATGATGCTGACCCTAACAGCCCAACATACTATGAAGTCCTACAAGTAGAAGAAGCTCACGTCAAGTAACTAATGTCATGCTGAATTTATTTCAGCATCTACTCTATTTTTTAGCATAAATTTTGAGATTCTGAAACAAGTTCAGAATGACTTTCCTCTTTTTTGCATAACCCTTTTTAAATGTATATTTTTATGGTTTTATATATACTATGAAACCATCTATTCCAAGAGGCACACGAGATTTTGGCCCTGCTGAAATGCAGAAGCGCCAATATATTTTCAATATTCTTAAAACCAATTTTCAATTATTTGGTTATGCGCCTATTGAAACTCCAACTATGGAAAACATTACCACATTAACTGGTAAATATGGAGAAGAAGGTGATCAATTGATTTTTAAAGTTTTAAATTCACGTATACATGAAAGTAAAGACGATAAAAAAGAATTACTAAAAAAAGAATTTAATACCTCTCTCGAAAAATCACATAACTCAGAACTACTTACCGAAAAAGCATTACGTTATGATTTAACTGTCCCTTTCGCCCGTTACGTTGTAATGAATAACCATGCACTCACCTACCCTTTTAAGCGTTATCAAATACAACCCGTTTGGCGCGCTGATAAGCCTCAAAAAGGTCGTTACCGTGAGTTTTACCAATGTGATGCCGATGTGATTGGCTCTAACTCATTAGTAAATGAATTGGAATTAATTGCGATGATGGATAAATCATTCAGCGAATTAAATATTCCAGTAGTTGTAAAATTCAATAACCGAAAAATATTAAGTGGCATTGCTGAAATTTTAAATGCAAGTGATAAAATTATCGACATTACTGTTGCCATTGATAAACTAGATAAAATAGGCAAAGATGGTGTTGTAAAAGAATTACAAGAAAAAGGAATTTCTGAAACTGCCATCAAACAATTAGAACCATTAATTGATTTATCAGGTGCTAACGCAGATAAAGTAACTACTTTAAAAATATTTTTAGCTACAAGCGAAGTTGGGAAAAAAGGAATTGAAGAAATTGAATTTCTATTATCTAATTTAAATACCATTAACATCAAACACATAAAAGTTGAATTAGATATTACTTTAGCTCGCGGTTTAAATTATTACACTGGAACTATTTTTGAAGCCAAAGCAAACGCAGGAACATTTACACCTAGTATTTTAGGTGGTGGGCGTTATGATGATTTAACAGGAATTTTTGGATTAAAAGGATTATCTGGAGTTGGAATTTCGTTTGGTGTAGATAGAATTTATGATGTGATGGAAGAACTAAATTTATTTCCTGATGCCGTTAATAAAGTATCTACTACAAAAATTTTACTAGCCAATTTTGGCGAAGCAGAATTAATACACTGCCTAGGTATCGTTTCTAAATTAAGAGCTTTAGGAATTAATGCAGAAGTGTATCCAGATGTTGTTAAAAAAATTGCCAAACAATTTGAGTATGCTGATAAAAAACAAATTCCTTTTGTAGGTGTAGTTGGTAGTAATGAAATGGCAAAAAACACGGTGATGCTAAAAAATATGCTGTCAGGCACTCAGGAAGAAGTTGATTTTGAAAAGTTGGTAGAAAGTTTAGGGAAATAATTTAATTGACTACATTTTATATTTACTAGTATCCTTTGCTGTAAATCACATTATAAATTCTATGAAAAAAAATCAATTATATCTTATATTCTTCTTATTAATAGTCTCAACTTATTATTCGCAACCTGAAATTAATGGAAACGTTGAAAGCAAAAATAAAAACGGAAGTTTAAAATATTGGGATCTTTTATATAAGGAAGGACAAGCTTATGGATACATAACGAGTATCGATTCAACTTCGGCTCAAGAAGGCAAATATGCTTTACTAATTCAGCAAGACAGTAAAGCAAAAGAAAGAAATTTTGGAGCTTGCGCACTTACAATACTAAGTAGGTTTGAGGGAAAAAACATTACCTTAAAAGGATATGTGAAAACCGAAAATGTAAAAAATGGATGGGCAGGATTATGGGTACGTATAAATAGAGACAAAATAATGTTAGAATTTAACAACATGCAACAAGAACCTATTTTAGGAACCAACGATTGGACAGAGTATAGTATAACATTGCCTTTTCACTCAGAAGAAAATAAAATTTTAGTCGGCGGCTTACTTGTTGGAGAAGGAAGGGCTTGGTTTGATAATTTCAGAGTGTATATAGATGATGTTCCAATTGAAAAAATGAAATCTGTAAAGTAAAATAATTTTTGTAAAAAATTTAGTTAAGTTTGAAACAAAAAAAGTCCCGATAAAATTATCGGGACTTTTTCTTTATGCATTATTTTAAAAATTATATCGCATCAAAATCAATCACTACCTTTTCTGTTAAAGGATGAGCTTGGCAAGTTAAAATAAACCCGTCTTCAACCTCAGCATCCGTCAACGCAAAATTAGCATCCATTTTTGCTTTTCCTTCAATTACTTTAGCGCGGCAAGTGCAACATACTGCGCCTTTGCAACTAAATGGTGCATCTACGCCAGCTTCAATGGCTGCATCTAAAATAGTTAAGCCGCCAGTGTGTAATTTCATAGTTGTTTCAATTCCGTATTGTATAACAGTTACCTCACTGTTCACATCTCCACCAACAATTGCTCCTGTATTTTCAGCTTTGGCAACTGCATCAGCTACGGCACTAAAATATTCGATATGAATTATTTCTTTCTCTATTTTTAAGCCTTCCAACGCTTGTTTAATGTTCTCCATCATTGGCCCTGGACCACAAATAAAATATTCGTCCGCATTTACACCACCATAATTCTCTACAATAGCTTTTACTCTTTCTGGAGTTAATAAACCTTTTTGTAAATCACTTACTTCCGTTTTAGGATTATCATACACATTTACAATTTTTAGTCTGTCTGCATTTTCGCTAACAATTTTCTCAATATCTGCTTTAAAAATCACAGAATCTTCATCACGGTTAGCATACACTAAAGTAACAGTACTTTGTTTTTCAATGTATAATACACTTTTCAAAATACTCATCATTGGTGTAATTCCACTTCCTCCCGCAAATAACACATACTGTTTTTTGTTATTTCCTGATAAAATAGAGCTGAAATTCCCCATTGGCGTCATTACTTCAACCGTATCACCAACTTTCCAAGTACGGTTCATTAAAGTAGAAGCACGTCCGTCTTTTACTTCTTTCACGGCAACGCGTAATTCTTTTTCGCTATAAGGACTTGTGCAAATACTATAAGAGCGACGCAGTTCTTCGCCATTTACCGATAATTTAACTGTAATATATTGCCCTTGTTTGTATTGGTATTCGTGCTGGATTGCTAAAGGAATATCGAAAGCAATGGAAACGGCGTCAACTGTTTCTCTGCGAATATCTTTTACTTTTAAGGTGTGAAATCTTGCCATTGTTTTAAATTTAGTTGCGCAAAAATAAAATATTAATGCGATAATTAAACAGTAATGCCAAATATAATTACAAATTAGACCAAAGATGTGAAATAATTTTTCGTCAAGACGATGAAAAAAAATGTTGCATAGCAGAGTCTATGGAACAATTTTTTGAAAAAGTATTCACGGAAAAGAATGAACATATTGGACTAGTTTGTTGTTATATTTGGTATATATGATTTTTATTGTTTAAACAGACATAAAATGAGGATAAAACCTTTGAAAAAAAGAGGTCAAAAGCGTATATTTGTATAATTCATAAACAAAAACAATGGAAATCAATAAATTTGAAGAGGTGTTTGAGGGCAAATTAGCCAAAAATGAAATGGTAGAACCAAAAGATTGGATGCCAGATAATTACCGTAAACATTTAATTCGCCAAATATCACAACACGCTCACTCTGAAATAGTGGGTATGTTACCAGAAGGCAATTGGATTACCCGTGCTCCAAGCTTACGCTCCAAAGTAGTATTATTAGCTAAGGTGCAGGACGAAGGCGGACATGGTTTATACCTCTACACAGCAGCTGAAACATTAGGCATAAGCCGTGATGAGTTATTAGATAATTTACATACAGGAAAAGCAAAATATTCATCTATTTTTAATTACCCAACTTTAACTTGGGCCGATATTGGTGCTGTGGGCTGGTTAGTTGATGGTGCAGCTATTATGAATCAAGTGATGTTGCAAAGAGCATCTTACGGACCCTATGCTCGCGCGATGGTTCGTATTTGTAAAGAAGAAAGTTTTCATCAACGACAAGGTTTTGAAATTATGACTCACTTGTCATTTGGAACTCCAGATCAAAAAGCAATGGCTCAAGATGCCTTAAATCGTTGGTGGTATCCAACAATGATGATGTTTGGCCCACCAGATGCAGATTCTCCTAATAGTGAAAATGCTGTAAAATGGCGTATTAAACGTGAATCAAACGATCAATTGCGACAAAAATTCGTCAATCAAACTGTTTCTCAAGTTGAATATTTAGGGTTAACGGTTCCTGATGCTGACTTAAAATGGAATGAAGCAAAAAAAGGATACGACTATACTGAACCTAATTGGACAGAATTTAAAAGTGTCATAAGCGGAAATGGTCCTTGCAACAAACAGCGTTTAGATGCTCGTAACAAAGCTCACAATGAAGGCGCTTGGGTTAGAGAAGCCGCACAAGCATTTGCAAAAAAACGTAAGGAAATTTACGAAGCAGCTTAATAATAGATATAAGTTTTAACTAATTTCAAGACGAAACAACAAACAACAAGATTTAAACAACCACTAAAAGTTCTAAGATGTCAGATAATCAAGGCCCAGTTTGGGAAATATTTTTACAAAAAAAAGCAGGGCAACCTTTTGTTCACTGCGGTAGTTTACATGCATACGATAAAGAAATGGCTTTACAGAACGCCAGAGATTTATATACACGTCGTGGAGAAGGAGTTTCTATTTGGGCAGTACCATCAAATGCTATTGTAGCTAGTAGCCCCGAAGATATTGGATCTTTCTTTGAACCATCAAATGATAAAGTATATCGTCATCCAACCTTTTATCAAATTCCGGATGCAATTGGGCACATGTAAAACATTGATTGGAATGTCACTTCGAGCGTAGTCAAGAAGCGTTCAATAAATTAATTAAAAGATGCTGAAACAAGTTCAGCATGACAATAAAAAATCTGTGAAAATCCGCACAATCTGCGGGACAAATAAAATGACAACACAAGAAGCATTATTTCAATATACACTTCGATTAGGAGACACTAACTTAATTTTAGCTCAACGCTTAAGCGAATGGACTGGTCACGGTCCTTTTTTAGAAGAAGATTTAGCCTTAACAAATATCGCGTTAGATATTACCGGAGCTGCAAAATCATTATTAGAATATGCTGCAACTGTTGAAAATAAAGACAGAAGCGCAGATGATTTAGCGTATTTTAGAAACGATAGACAATATTATAACGCACAAATAACCGAACAACCTAATGGTGATTATGCTCGTACAATTGTTCGCCAAGCAATGGTAGATTGTTTTGATTATTATTTTTATACAGAATTAGCAAAAAGCAAGGACGAAACTTTAGCAGGTATTGCTCAAAAATCAATTAAAGAAGTAACGTATCATTTACGTCATACGTCATCTTGGGTTGAACGTTTTGGAGATGGTACAGAAGAGAGTCATAACAAAGCTCAAACGGCTATAAATGAGTTATGGCAATATACTGGCGAATTATTTGAAATGAATGAGGTGGATGAAATTTTAATTAAAGAAGGTGTTGCCGTTGATTTAAATTTAGTGAAAACTAAATGGGAAAAACACATGACTGAATTGTTAGCAAAATCAACGTTGACAAAACCTGAAAATGCATTTATGCAAACTGGTAGTCGTAAAGGAATTCATACCGAGCATTTGGCTTTTATTTTAGCAGAAATGCAGGCATTGCCTAGGATGTATCCGGATGCTAAATGGTAAAATAGTTTCATGGTAATCAATTAAAACATAGTAATTAAATAAACTTATAATGAAACACTTTTTTTTGATACTATTTTCGCTGTTTTCCTTTGCTATTTTTTCGCAAACAGCACCAACTGCCAAAATAAAAATAACCAAATCTAAATTTGTAAAATCAAAAACGTTACGAGAGCTAATTCCTTCTATACCCAAAGAATGTCCTATTACAGGATACCAATTTGCTATTGATGCGCCACAGTTAAGAAAAACAATCCCTATAAAAGGGAATAAAATTTCAACCGATTTGAAATCAATAGTTAAAAACATGAAAGCTGGACAAAAATTTTTTATCGAAAATGTCAAATCTGATTGTAAAAAAGACTTTAAGAGAAAATATATATTTGTTATTAGTTGATTCTGTAAATCAAATTAAAGATTAAACCAAAATAAGAAATGTCTCTCAAAGATACTTGGAATAGAATATCACCATACTTTGTTGATGTATGGCAGTATATTATCATTATTGTGATAATGATTTTAGCGGCAATATTTATTTTATAAAATGCATTCAAAAGAATATATCTTAACTCTTCTATCTGAAATTCCAGATCCTGAAATTCCTGTTATTTCTATTATTGATTTAGGCGTTATTAGAGATATTGTAATTATTAATGAAACTGACGTCGAATTAAAAATCACGCCTACTTACTCAGGTTGCCCTGCCATGAAGCAAATAGAAGACGATGTTAGGAAAAAATTAGCAGAAAACGGTTTTATAAATATTACGATTAGCACTATTTTTTCACCACCATGGACAACCGATTGGATTCCAGCAGAAGCCAAAGAGAAATTAAAAAAATATGGTATTGCCCCGCCAGAACATAGTACAGAAGATAAAAATTGGTTAACGGGTAAGCATAACGTTGTTCAATGCCCTCGATGTAAATCAAAAAGCACAAAGCTTATCTCTCAATTTGGTAGTACGGCCTGTAAAGCCTTATATCAATGTCAAGAATGCCTTGAGCCATTTGATTACTTTAAATGTATTTAGCTACTTTTCAGCTTTTAAAAACCCTACCTAATTTCGACTAAACTTAATTTTTATATTACGAAATAAGTATTATCTTAGCTTAAAGACTTTTAAGCATGCTAAGCAAATCTTTTTTCAACCTCGTCGTTAATAATTTTTTAGAACATGTTTTTGTTTTAAATAATAAGCGTGAAATTGTTTTTCAAACCGAAAATAATAGTTCCTTATTAGGATATACGGAAGAGGAAATTACAAAAAATGGATTTCAATCTTTATTTATCAACCCACAATTTTCGTTTGATGAGGCTCTCGATAAATCTGTAAAGTATGGAGAGTATTACAATACTGAGAATTTCAAACATAAAACAAAAAAATACATCAACGTTGCTTTTCGAATTTTATATCAAGAAGATGAAAGCAACCATGAATCTTTTTATGTATTTTATTTAAGAGATAATACCCAACAAAATTTAGTTAGAAAAGATATTATTAAAAAAAGTTTAACTATCGAAAACCTTTCAAAGTCACGTAAAATAAGGGATGGCCGTATTGATGAGGCTATTTACGAAATACTAGAATCTTCGTCAAGAGCTATGCAAATAACTCGTGTAAATGCGTGGTTGTTTGATAATGAAAAAACTCAAATACAATGTATTGGAAATTTTGATGCGCGAGAAAATAAACTAGTCCCTCAAACAGCCTTACCTCGTATTGCGATGCCTCTATATTTTCATTTATTTGAAACTGAAAAAATAATTATTATAAGAGATGCTTTTAATGAATCAAAAACATCAGAATTATTAGAATTTTATTTAAAACCACACGATATACAGTCTTTAATGGATGTTCCTGTTCGAATAGAAGGAGAAATGGTTGGTGTTATTTGTTTTGAAAATGTGGGTGCTCCACGCGAATGGACTTTGCAGGAACAAAAATATGGTTTGGTAGCCGCTCAAATGTTATCCCTCACTATCGAATCGCATAACAAACAAAAAGTAAAACAAGAGTTAGAAATGGCTTTAGTAGAAAAAAACATTTTACTACAAGAGGTCAATCATCGTGTGAAAAATAACTTAAGTATTGTTGCGAGTTTAATGAATTTACAAAGTGAAAAATCCAATGATGATTACCATAAACAATTGTTTATAGAATGTCGTAATCGTTTAGATTCTATAGCTACAGTTCATGAATTAATTTATAAAGCTAAATCCTATTCTCATATTAATTTTAAAGAATACCTAAATCAAATTATTGATCATATCTCTGATTCTTACAATTCTATAAAGCATATTAAAATCATCAAAGGTATAACAGAAATGGATGTTGATATATCTGCTGCTATTCCATTAGCATTAATTGTAAACGAATTAATTACCAATGCATATAAACATGCCTTTACCAATAAAAAAGAAGGCACTATTGAGGTGTCATTACTTGAAAATAATAAACAAGTGTTTTTAATCATTAAAGATAATGGACATGGTTTTGACAAGACTATAGTTCCTAAAAACTCAATTGGCATGGATATTTTAGGTGGACTTATTGAGCAAATTAATGGAACTTGCAACTTAACCAGCAACGAAAAAGGAACTCAATTTAAAATTTCGTTTTCCAAAAAATAAATCCCATTTTAACTCATATTTTTAACTACATAGGCACATAGTGAATGTAAAAGATATTGTTTGATAAATAAAAAAAACAGTATTTTTATCCCAGTAACTATGCGTTTGAAGCGCAGCTTCAAAACTATAAAAGACTGAAACAACCAATATTTATCAACTGCATTTAAACCTATGTTTCTATGTGGTTAAAAAACAAAGAAAACAAACATCAATTATGAGCTACATCCTTTCCCAATTACAAGATAAAGTCATGGTTATTACTTTAAACCGTGCAGATAAATTCAATAGTTTTAATCGCGAAATGGCTTTAGAACTACAACAAACTTTAGACAAAGCAGAAAGCGATGATAACGTAAGAGCCATCGTATTAACCGGAACAGGAAAAGCATTTTGTGCAGGACAAGATTTAGCAGAAGCTATAGATCCAAAAGGACCTGGCATTGCAAAAATTGTTGACGAACATTATAACCCGATTATTTTAAGATTACGTAAAATTGAAAAGCCCATCATTGCTGCTGTAAATGGCGTTGCTGCTGGTGCTGGCGCAAACATTGCTTTAGCTTGTGATATTGTAACCGCTACAACTTCAGCATCTTTTATACAAGCCTTTAGTAAAATTGGTTTAATACCAGATAGCGGAGGCACTTTCTTTTTACCACGTTTAGTTGGTTTTCAAAGAGCAGCTGCCTTAATGATGACTGGTGATAAAGTAATGGCATCCGAAGCTCAACAAATGGGTATGATTTATAAAGTTTTTGCAGACGATACTTTTATGAATGATGTGATGAATTTTGCTAATACATTGGCTAATATGCCAACTAAAGGTATTGGTTTAACTAAGCGTTTATTGAACGAAAGTGTTTTTAACACTCACGAAAAACAATTAGCACGCGAAGGCATTATACAAGTTGATGCTGCCTCTACCATGGACTATGCCGAAGGTGTAAATGCCTTTTTAGAAAAACGTAAGCCAGAGTTTAAAGGAAAATAAGTATAAACTAGAAGAATACCTTCACTTACTTATTAAAATATTAATTCAAGAAAGATTATTCTTTTTTGAAATTCAAATTTCTGATATACACTTCGTTTAATGCACTAACACATAGTTCACCTGTTTTATCATAAATGGCAATAGAATACTCTTTAATAAATTTACCTTCATGAGTAAGTGCATTTTCCATTTCTGAAATCATTTCTTCGTTAATACGGATACTGTAAAACAAGTCGGTTCTACCAGGTTTGATATAATTAATGTGTGCACTTTTTAACCATACTGTTATCTTAAATCCTTTGTGTTGCATAAGCTGCCCAAATAATAAGGCGTAGAAAGGATCAGTAGCTGAAAAAATAGTACCACCAAAGGTTGATTTACCTAAGTTACTTGTAATAAAACTTCGATTTATTTTAACATCAATACCTGTAAAACCTTTATGTATTTTTTTTACCCAAATTCGTTGGAACAACATTGGCGGGTACAAACGCATTAACCATTTTAAAGAGTTCTCCGAAATTTTCATATAAAGACTACACTTTCATTTTTACATTTTTCCAAGCCTTAATTTGCCAGTTAATTAAACCTGTGCAAATATGATTTTTATCTTCGTCATAAACTTCCACTGGAAATTCTTTGAAAATAGCATCTTGCGTTTTTAAAGGACTTAAAATTTCTTCCTCAATTTGTTGTTTACTAATTTTAAATGTCACATATACTGCCTTTTTAGCTTGGTAGTGATATGTCATATGTATTGTTTTTAAAATTATTCGATATTCCTTTGAAGAAAAATGGATTAATAAACTTAAACCAGACACATACTCACACATCGTTGCTAATAAACAAGCGTGTATGCCTTTAATGTGATTACGATTAGGTTTTATATTTTTGGCGCAAATGGTTAATTCATTATCACCAATATGAACTACTCTTATATTATGGGGTTTGTTAAATGGAACCGTTTTAAGTAAAACAGTATTTAGCAACCACAAATAAAATTTAGAATGTTTTGCTTTTTGTATAAATGAATTTAATTTATCCATTATTATTTAAATAAACCCTCTACATAATCAATATACTGCTGCTGAGCATCAACCATACTTACTCCTTTTTTAGCATTCCAAGCATTGTACTTTGCAGCAGCAATAAAATCAAACATAGCTGGTTTATCAATATTAAGGTCACCAATTGTTGCTTGTTTATTTAATGCATATAATTCTAACATTACATCATTTCCTGGCTTTTCGGTAAGTTCAAGGACACGTTTTTTTGCATCTTCAAATTTTTGTTCTAATTCAGTCATTGTATTTTTATCTTTAATTATTTCTTCTTTCTTTACAGGAACATCTTCCAAAACAAAATCTTTTGTTTTGGGTATATCCATAAATTTCGCTGCCCATTCGGGAGGTAAGCCTGTTAGTTTTCTTTTTTCTACATCTACCCATGCACCTTGTACATTAATTTGTGCAGCTTGCACACCATCTCCTCTATACAAACCCTGGCTAAACGACCAACGACTTCCATCCTTTCTACAATGTGTCATTTCACAAGTTACTTTAACCGTATCGCTTGGTCTAACTTCTCGCATATAGATTAATTCCTCACGAAATAAAATAGGCCCAATTTTTAATTTCTCTAATAAGTTAGCATCAAATCCTAATTTAGATAAAATCTCAAGTCTTGCTTGTGCTGCAAAATCAGCATATCCAGAGTGGCGCAGATGCATGTTTGCATCTATTTGAGACCACATCACTTTTCCTTCAAAAAATACGTTTTCCATTTATAGATCAATTTACAAGAACGCTCATAAAACATATTTTTATCAGCTTTCTATGTTTTTATTAGAAACAGTATTTGTTTTCTGCTATTAATTTTTGCGCCACAGTTTGGCGAGCATTTTTTGCATTAAACGGCTCTTGCTTAGTGTATCGTTTTAATCCCATCAACATCATACGTAATTCGTCGCCTTCTCCAAAACTATTTAAAGCTTCTTTGCCTTCGACCCATATTTTATCACATGCCGAATTGATATATGAGCGAGCAATAGCAATATGCACTTCGCATTCAGCTTCGCCTTTCATACTAACCATTTTCTCTACACGCAACAATGTTGATTCTGCTACGTATGTTTCAATAGCCATATTAGCAATATTCATTATTACTTCCTGCTCCTTACTCAACGATGTCATTAATTTTTGAACAGCTCCACCAGCCGTCAATAAAATAGCTTTTTTAAAATTTATAATTAATTTTTTCTCGTAAGCAAATAAAGTATCATCTGCTTCACCAAATTCAGGAATACCAACTAATTCTTGCGCTACTTTTTGAGCGGGACCCATTAAATCTAACTCACCTTTCATGGCACGTTTTAAAATCATATCAACCGTTAATAAACGATTAATTTCGTTAGTACCTTCAAAAATACGATTGATACGAGAGTCGCGGTAAGCTCTATCCATTGGTGCTTCGGCACTATAACCCATACCACCATAAATTTGTACACCTTCATCAGAAACATAATCTAATGTTTCTGAACCATGTACTTTTAAGATAGCTGCTTCAACAGCAAATTGCTCAATACCTTTTAATGTTGCTTTTCCTTTATCCATACCACTAGCTATTAAAGCTTCTATGGCATTTTCCATGTCAAAAGATGCACGGTAGGTAGCACTTTCAGAAGCAAAAATACGAATAGCTTGCTCTGCTAATTTGTATCGAATAGCGCCATATTTAGAAATTTGTCTTTCAAATTGAATACGCTCATTAGCATATTGTATTGAGTTTGTAGCAATACGTTTACAACCGCCAATAGCAGCACCAGCTAATTTAATACGACCAATATTTAAAATATTAACGGCAATTTTAAATCCGTTTTCTCTTTCAGATAACATGTTTTCAACAGGCACTTTACACTCGTTAAAAAATACTTGACGAGTTGAACTTCCTTTAATTCCCATTTTATGTTCTTCTGGATTTAAGGAAATTCCACCAAAAGATTTTTCTACAATAAAACCTGTTAAGTTTTTATCATCACCAATTTTAGCAAATACAGTAAAAATATCTGCAAATCCGCCATTGGTAATCCACATTTTTTGTCCGTTTAAAAGATAGTGTTTACCATCTGCTGATAATGTAGCGGTTGTTTTACCACTATTAGCATCTGAACCTGCACTTGGCTCTGTTAAGCAATAGCAAGCTTTCCATTCGCCAGTAGCTAATTTTGGAATGTATTTTTTCTTTTGTTCTTCGTTACCATAATATAAAATTGGTAATGTTCCAATTCCTGTATGAGCTGATAATGCTACAGCAAATGAATGACCAGCGCCTAACACTTCAGTTGTTAACATAGAAGTTACAAAATCAAATCCAAGTCCACCTAACTCTTCAGGAACTGATGCTCCTAATAAGCCTAATGCGCCAGCCTTTTCCATTAATGAAGGCATTAAACCTTCTTCTTGACTATCAATACGATCTAAAATTGGCATGATTTCTTTATCAATAAAATCATCACACATTTTTTTCATCATTAATTGATCTTCATTCCATTGTTCAGGAATAAAAATATCTTGAGCGTTAGTTTCTTTAATTAAGAACTCTCCGCCTTTAATTTTTGTTGCTTGAGTTGTAGTTGACATTTTTTTAGTATTTAAAAGTTATTTTTAAGTATTGAATAATTAGCTTTATAGTTACAACATTTCGAATACACCAGCCGCTCCATGTCCAGTTCCAATACACATAGTAACAACGCCGTATTTTTTATTTTGACGACGTAATTCACTGAATAATTGTACCGATAATTTTGCTCCACTACATCCTAATGGATGCCCAAGGGCAATGGCACCACCATTTACATTTACTTTATCTGGATTTAACTCTAGCTTACGAACAACCGCCAACGATTGTGAAGCAAAAGCTTCATTTAATTCAAACAAATCAATATCATTCATTTTTAAACCTGCTTGTTCAACTGCTTTTGGAATAGCTGCAATTGGTCCAATTCCCATAATACGAGGAGGAACACCTGCAACCGCATGGGATACTAAACGAGCAATTGGCGTCAAATTATGTTCTTTCATGAATTTTTCGCTACACACCATTACAAAAGCTGCACCATCACTTGTTTGTGAAGAGTTACCTGCAGTAACAGATCCCCCATTTGCAAACACTGGCTTTAATTTTGTTAATGCTTCTATTGAAGTATCTGCACGCGGGCCTTCATCTGTATCTACAATAAAATCTCTGGTTTTCTTTTTTCCATTTTCATCCAAATATGTTTCACTTATTTTTACAGGAACAATCTCATCTTTAAATTTCCCCGCTTTAATTGCCGCAATTGCTTTTTGATGAGAATCAAAAGCAAACTTATCTTGATCTTCACGAGACACATTAAATTCTTTTGCAACAGCTTCTGCTGTTAAGCCCATTCCCCAATACCAATCAGCGTGCTCTTTAGCAACCTTTGGATTTGGAACAATTCTCCATCCACCCATTGGAATTAAACTCATGCTTTCTACACCACCTGCAATAATACAATCTGCATAACCAGCAGTAATTTTTGCTGAAGCAATTGATATAGTTTCTAAACCTGAAGCGCAATAACGATTTACTGTCATGCCTGATACTTTATCTGTGTTTAAAGATAAAAGAGAAATAATTCTGCCCACATTTAATCCTTGTTCTGCTTCTGGCATAGCATTACCAACCATCACATCGTCAATACGCGTATGATCTACTTGCGGTAAAGATGCTACTAAATGTTTGATAACATCTGCTGCCAAATCATCCGGACGAGTGAATCGGAAACCACCACGAGTGGCTTTACCTACTGCACTTCTGAAACCTGCTACTATATATGCTTTCATAATTGTATGTTATATTTTATATGTAAGTTTTTTATTTTAAATAAGTATTAATTTCTTAAAACCTTTCCTCCATTAATAATACTATGTAAACGCTCTAGTGTTTTTTTCTCTGCACAAAGTTGAATAAAAGCTTCACGCTCAAGATCTAATAAATATTGTTCTGAAACTAAAGTTGGTTGAGATAAATCACCACCCGCAATAACATAGCCTAATTTTTGAGATATTTTTAAATCATGCTCACTCATATAATTACCACTATACATTGAATTAGCTCCAACGTATACTAAGCCTAAAGCAGTATTACCTAATACTTTAATATCTTTACGTAAAATTGGTTTCTGATAACCTTCTTCTGCCATTAATAAACACTCAGCTTTTGCTTCAGATAATTGTCGTGTGCGAGATACTACTACTTTATCAATTCCTTTACGTAAGATTCCTAAATCAAATGCTTCGTATGCAGATGTTGCGACTTTAGCTTGACCAATAGTTAAGAATTTATCACGGAATACATTTAATTCCACATCACCATCTTTTATTGAATCAGATAAACGTACAGCAAATTCTTTTGTACCTCCACCACCAGGAATAACACCAACACCAAATTCAACTAATCCAATATATGTTTCGGCGTGCGCTACTACTTTATCAGCGTGTAAACAAATTTCGCAACCACCACCTAAAGTTAAATTATGAGGAGCAGCCACTACTGGTATTGATGAGTAACGCAATCTCATAGTTGTATTTTGAAATTGTTTAACCGCCATATTTAATTCGTCCCACTCTTGCTCAGCAGCCAACATGAAAATCAATCCAACGTTTGCACCTGCCGAAAAATTAGCTCCTTCGTTACTAATTACTAATCCTTTGTAATCTTTTTCCGCAATATCAATAGCTTTATTTAAACCAGCTAAAACTTCACCACCAATAGTATTCATCTTCGTATGAAATTCTGCATTTAAAATACCATCTCCTAAATCAGTAATAGTTACGCCGTTATTTTTCCAAATAGTTTTTGTAGCTCTAATATTATCTAAAGAAATAAATTGCTCCGTACCAGGAATAATTTTATATGTTTTTGATGCTACATCATAAAATTGACGTGCGCCATTTTCAATTTTATAAAATGATGTATTACCTGCTTTTAAGAAATCATAAACCCATGCTGCCGGTTTATTATCTGAAGTTTCCATTAATTTAACGGCAGCTTCAACACCAATAGCATCCCAATATTCATACGGACCTAAATCCCAACCAAATCCGGCTTTTAGAGCGTCATCAATTTTATATAACTCATCAGCAATTTCAGGTATACGATTAGATACATATTGAAATAAACCAGCAAAAGTGGCGCGATAAAAATCACCTGCCTTATCTTTTCCGCTTACTAAAACTTTAACTCGATCTTTTAAATTATCAATTGGTTTAGTTAATTCGAGTGTTGCAAATTTTACTTTTTGAGCTGCTTTATATTCTAATGTTTTTAAATCAAGAACTAATATTTCTGTTTTACCTTCTTTGTTTTTTGTTTTCTTATAAAAACCTTGCCCTGTTTTATCGCCAAGCCATTTGTTTTCTGCCATTTTTTTTAAATATTCTGGCAATGCAAATAAAGCATTCTCTTCATCATTGGGGCAATTAGCTTTCAATCCATTGGCAACATTAATTAAAGTATCTAAACCAACAACATCACCTGTTCTAAAAGTAGCTGATTTTGGACGGCCTAAAACTGGTCCGGTTAATTTATCAACTTCTTCAATAGTTAAACCCATTTTTTCAACGGTATGCAAAAGCGCCATTATACCGTAAACACCTACACGGTTAGCAATAAATGCTGGCGTATCTTTACAAAGTACGGTTGTTTTGCCTAAAAACTTTTCACCATATTCCATTAAAAATGAAACAACTTCTGGATTGGTGTGCGGAGTTGGAATAATCTCTAACAATCTTAAATAACGTGGAGGATTAAAGAAATGCGTTCCACAAAAATTATTTTTAAAATCATCGCTTCGTCCTTCTGCCATTAAATGAATAGGAATACCAGAGGTGTTAGATGTTACTAATGAGCCAGGTTTACGAAATTTCTCAACTTGTTCATATACTTTCTTTTTAATATCCAAATTTTCAACAACAACTTCTATAACCCAGTCGTAAGTAGATATTTTTGACATATCATCTTCAAAATTTCCAATAGTAATTCTTGAAGCAAATTCTTTTTTATAAATAGGTGAAGGATTTGATTTCAATGCAAATTGCAAAGCATCATTAACAATTCTGTTTTTAACCACTTTACTTTCTAGAGTCAAACCTTTAGCTTTTTCTGCATCATTAGGCTCCTTTGGTGCAATATCTAATAACAACACCTCGCATCCAATATTTGCAAAGTGGCAAGCAATACGGCTTCCCATAACACCAGAGCCAAGTACTGCTACTTTTTGAATTAATCTTTTCATTTAGTTATAATTTAATTAATTTATTTCTTTCTTCTGCAAGTGCAGTTATATCATCTAATGTTTTAAAAAAACTGTCAATTTTTGCTTTCCCTAATTTAATTTCAACCGTGTGATTAAAATTTCTTACAACATTCTTAGCCAATTCTTTTGAGGCTTTTCCTTTTGCTGTTAATACAATTTTAATCTTTCGTTTATCAATTTTATCTGGTATTCTTTGAATTAACTTTTTTTTCTCAAGCGACAATGTAATACGAGATAACGAAGTGCTTTCCATGCCTAATAAAGGCGCTATATCAGATCCATAAGATCCTTCGTGACTATCAATATTTAACAAAAAATGCCCCATGGCTATTGTTAAATCGTGTAACGATGCCTCGGCATTATACATACGACTAACAACTTGCCAAGCTGTTTTTAATTTTGAATCTATTGTTTCTGTGTGCTTTTTACTCATAAATCAAAACAAATATACATAATAATTTATTATGCATGCATACTAAATTAAACTATTTTTATGTTTGATAGATATGATTATATCCTACTTGGTTATCTTTTAAAATCACCTTTCTTTTTAATGATAATTTAGGAGTCATTTCATTACTTTCAACACTCCATTCTTTAGGGAGTAACTCAATTTTTTTAATCTTTTCGTGTTGAGCTAAATCTTTATTTATAAAATCTACTTCTTTCATTATCCTATTAATGATTTGTTCATTTTTTATCATTAGATCATTAGTAGTATAGGTAATATTGTGTTTTTCGCACCAACCTTTTAAAAATAGAAAAGAAGGGACAATAAAAGCTGCTGGAAATTTCTCATTTTCACCTATCACCATAGCTTGTTCAATAAAGCGACTTGCTTTTAATTTATTCTCGGTAATTTGAGGGGCAATATATTTACCTCCAGATGTTTTAAACATTTCTTTTTTACGATCTGTTATTTTTAGGAAATGACCGTTTTCTAAAACTCCTATGTCACCTGTATGAAGCCATCCATCTTTATCAATCGTTTCAGCTGTTAATTCGGGGAGATTATAATATCCAAGCATTACATTTGGTCCTTTCACGCAAATTTCGCCATCCTCTTCAAATTTCACTTGAACATTATGAATGATTGGTCCAACAGTTCCAATTTTAAAATCATTATAGCAATTTATTGAAATCACTGGGGAGGTTTCCGTTAAACCGTAACCTTCTAAAATCACTATTTTAGCAGCATGAAAAACTTTTGCTAAGCGTGGTTGCAATGCAGAACCACCAGAAGCAATCCCAACTATATTACCACCTAACGCTTCTCTCCATTTATTGAAAATTATTTTATTCGCAATTTTTAATTGAAATTCGTACCACCAGCCATTAGCGCCATTTTGTTCAAACTTTAAACCCAATTCTAGAGCCCAAAAGAAAAGAGCCTTTTTAATACCAGTTAAAGATGACCCAGTAATGACTATCTTTTCATAAATTTTTTCGAGTAACCTAGGAACCGTTACAAACATTTGAGGCTTAACTTCTTTTAAGTTATCTGCAATTTTTTCTATACTCTCGGCATAATAAACAGACATACCTTTACTAATATATAAGTACGATAACATGCGTTCATACACATGATTTAAAGGTAAAAAACTTAAGGCTCTCCATTCAAAAGCAAACTCACATACATCTTTACTAGCAAAAACATTTGCCACAAAATTTTTGTGAGATAACATTACTCCTTTAGGATTACCTGTTGTTCCTGAAGTATATATAAGCGTTGCTAAATCAGTATCTTTAATGGTTGCTTTAATTGTTTCAAGTTCATTAGCTTTCGGATTTTTCTTTCCATCATTAATTAGATCATGAATACAAGGCACTCCTTCAAATCTATCAATCGTATATATTTCTTTTACTATTTCATTACCAATACATGCTTTCACTTTATTTCTCATTATCTCATCTTTAACAAAAAAATAAGTAATACCTGCATCAGAAATAACATGTTTTAGATCAGATTCACTAATAGTTGGATATAAAGGAGTATTAATGCTCCCAGTTTGAAGGCAAGCGTAATCAATAAAATTCCACTCGGGTCGGTTGTTTGATAGCAATCCTATTTTATCACCTGGCTTAATACCAAGATTAATAAATGCATAACTCAAAGCATTTACTGTATCAATATACTCTTGCGTGCTATATTTTCTCCAAACACCATTTTCTTTTGCAGCTAAAGCATCTTGCTTTAAAGGCATTGTTTTTAAATTTTGTAAATAATCAAAAAGTCTGAAATTTTCTGTAGTGCTCATGATATTAACTAAATTAAAATGTTATTGAATTAAAAAAATAAGTATTATGCATGCATAAATATATTGTATATTTGTGATAAATCAAAATATATTTTACATGAATTCTAAAATTAGTTTAAAGGAGTTACTTCAAATAGATTTTCCAATTATAATGGCTCCCATGTTTTTGGTTAGTAATATAGAAATGATGAAAGCTGGTATTAGAGCTGGTATTATGGCAACTTTCCCAACTCTTAACTATAGAAAAGAAGGTGAATTAGAACAAATTTTAGATGAACTAAATGAATATAGCAAGCAATATAAAGGGAGCTATGGCGTAAACATCATTGTTCAAAAATCAAATCCACTTACAATAAAACACACTAAAATTTGTTTAGAAAAAAAGGTGCCTTTTTTTATCACCTCTCTTGGTAATCCAAAAGAGGTGATTGATGGGGCTCATCAATATGGCGGAAAAATTTTTTGTGATGTAACCAATATTATCCATGCTAAAAAATGTTTAGATAGTAATTGTGATGGCTTTATAGCTGTTGGACAAGGTGCTGGAGGCCACGCAGGACCTAATCCTTTGCAGGTTTTAATTCCTGCTTTAAAAGAACATTTTCCTAATGTTCCTGTTGTAGCAGCTGGTGGCATTACAAATGGTTCAGGATTACTATCCGTCCAGGTATTAGGCGCTGATGGAGTTTCGATAGGTACCCGTTTTATAGCAAGTACCGAAGCTGGTGTAAATGATAATTATAAAAATGCCATTGTAGCATCTGGTATGGATGATATTGTTATGACAACAAAATTATCAGGAACTCCTTGTGCTGTCATAAATAATGATTCAGCAAAAAAAATGGGCTATACTCAAAATTGGTTTGAGAAATTTTTGAGTAATAATTCTCAAACAAAAAAATGGTTTAAAATGTTTGTTCAAATAAGAGGGATGAAAAAATTAGAAAAATCGGTCCTTCCAAATAATTATCAAACCTTATGGACTGCGGGAAAATCTTCAGAATTAATTCATGATATATTACCTTGCGAAACAATTGTGTTAAATATTAAGCAAGAGTATAATGACAATTTAAATCATTTAAAAAGTCTTTAGATTTTTTTACATAAAAACAACTGTAAATTTTTTATTAAGCTAAAGTTCTCTTAAATTTAAGCTATAAAGTAATTATGGCATTAAAGAGTAATTTAAATATTGACGTTAGCAGATATATAGCTTTAGGCGATTCCATCACATCAGGCTATACTGATGGTGCATTGTTTTTCGAAGGTCAGATAGGCTCGTATGCTAACTTAATAGCTCAACAATTTAAATTAATTGGCGGCGGAGAATTTAAACAACCCTTAATGAAAAGTGAGTCTGTGGGTGTTGGTTTTTATGGTAATGCCAGAATGGCTTTACCAGTTACAAAAAATGAATCTCCAAAATACATTGCTTCTATTGGAGATATAGCAGTGTTTTCAGAAAATTGTTATGCGAGTCAAGGTCCGTTTAATGATATGAGTGTGCCGAGTGCAAAACTAATTTCACTTGTTATATCTGGAATTGGAAATCCAAACAATGGAGCAGGAAACTTTAATCCGTTTTTTACACGAATGGCTTCAAATCCTTATTCAGCAAGTATCTTATCAGATGCCATAGCTCAAGACCCAACATTTTTTTCTTTATTTATTGGTAATAATGACATCTTAACTTACGCGTCATCGGGAGGAACAACAGATGCTATAACGCCACTTGAGGGGGAGGTTGGCATAGGATTTATAAACAGTTTAGAGAAAATAATTAATAATTTGACTAAAAATGGCGCTAAAGGTATTATCGCAAATTTAGCTGACATAATTGATGTTCCATATTTTACAGCTATTCCCTTTGATGGATTAGTAATTAATTCTACCCAAGCAAATGCTCTAACTCTTTTATATAAAGAATCTGGATTATCTTTTCATGAAGGAAAAAATCCCTTTATAATTACTAATCATGATGGAACTATTAGACAAATTAAAAGTGGTGAACTCATTATTTTAGATGTTCAATTAGATCCAAATAGAATAGAATATTTGACTGGAATAAAACCGATTCCTAAAAAATATACTTTATCATTAGATGAGATTAAGCAAATTGAAAAAGCACTTTGTTCTTATAATATAGAAATTGAACGAATTGCGGATGAAAAAAGTTTAGCCTTAGTTGATATTAATGCTTTCATAAAGACATTACATCCAGAAATAAGCTACGATTCTTTTTCACACTGTGCGATTTATAAATCTAATACTGGGTTTTCTTTAGATGGGCTGCACTTAAATGCATTTGGTCAAGCTATGTTAGCAAATATATTTATTAAAACAATTAATTCTACCTACCATACTAAAATAGGGTTAGTAGATGTTTTAAATTATAAGAAAATATAAAAGTTATAGTATTTTTTTGTACATTAATACTTTGAAAAAACATCATGAATAATGAGTTCAAAGTAACACATGATATAAAGCACATTGGGAAATACAAACTTCCAATAAACCCTTTTGAAAATATAGCCCTTTCTCTATCAGGAGGAGGCTACAGAGCCACTTCATTTCATTTAGGGGCTCTAACGTATTTATCTTCTAAAAAATGGTTTGATGTCAGTTTATTAGAACGTACTCGTATTATTTCTACCGTATCTGCAGGAACATTTGTTGGCGTAAAATATGTTACTACTATTAAAAAAGGTGGGACTATTCAAGATTGCTACAAAAGTGTATACAACTTCATGAAAGATTGCGATTTAGTAACAGAAGCACTTAGTCATTTATCCAATGATGAAAATTGGCTTGAAGGAAAACAGCGTTCTTTAATTAATTCTTTTTCTGCCATTTATTACGAGAAGTTTGAATCGGATATTTTTAATTTATTATGGGATGAAAAAGAAATTCATCTGAAAGAAATTTGTTTTAACGCTACAGAATTTAATTTTGCTTTACCTTTTTGTTTTTATAAAACAGAGAATAAAAATAAAAAACATGAAAATATCGGAAATAGAAAAATATATATTCCTTTAGATATAGCTAAAGAAATAAGATTTTCTGATATAATAGCGGCCTCATCGTGTTTTCCTTTTGGATTTGAGCCTATTAATTTTCCTGACGACTTTATATACGCTAACGCAAAAAACTTAAAAGATCCGTCATTACTTCCACAATATTCATTTGACGGCGATAAAATAGATTATCCTATAGGTTTAATGGATGGCTCTGTATATGATAATCAGGGAATTGATGCTGTAGTAGCTTCTGAAAGAAGAATGAGGCAATATCATGATGAAAGACAAGCTTTTAGATCTGATGATCATAAAGCGGTTGATTTGTATATACTTTCAGATGTTTCATCTCCTACTATGGAAAGTTACATTAGAAGTACATCCAATAAAATTCCTTACATAGGTAGTTGGAATTTTGTCAGCTTAAAAACTTTTGGTTTATTTAGTGCTGCGATTGGCGCTGTTTCAATATTTTTTGCATTTTACCTCAATGAAAAAAATAGCATTATAGCCTTATCCATTTTTGGGACTTTAGGGTTATTAACTGCTCTTGTTTTATTGATATTTTCCTCTGGTATAACAGGCTTAACTAAACGATTTGGAGTATCGGAATATGAGTTAAAAAGGATATTACATTTTGATAAGCTCAAGTTTGGAACATTATATAATCTATTTGTAAATAGAAGTAAATCAGGAGTGAAATTGGTTTCAGATGTTTTCATTAGACAAATGAAGTGGTTTAGTTTTGAAAGAATTTTTAGTGATGCGTCATGGAAACCACGTATATTAATGAATGCCTCTAGAAAGCTTATTGGTTCTGAAGTCGAAAAAAGAAAGAAAAAACATCATTATTTAAATGAAGAATTATTATACCCAGGTAAATTAATTATCACAGCAAGCGAAAAAGCTAATACTAAAGCAACAACACTTTGGTTTACCGACAAGGATTTAGCTGGAGATAAAAATATGTTAGACACTATAATTGCAAGCGGGCAATTTACTACATGTTTTAATTTACTTGAATATATTGAGAGAACAATTAAACACGAACTTTATCTTCATGATTATGAAAACTATTCTATTGAGACAAAAACTGCTATAGAACAATTGCATCAAAGTTTGATGTCAGATTGGACTAAATTTAAAAAAGATCCATATTGGATGGTTAATGAATGGAATAAACTCAATCCCGATTAATTTTTAATTTGATTTACCTCATCAATTACCTTATTCATTTCCATTTCAATTTTTTTAGTTAAATCATTATCCCAATTAAGTATAGATTCCATATAATGACATATTTCATTTTTCCATTGTATTACCAACTCAATATTAAAATATAAGGCACCGGTTCTTCGGATGAAAAAATCCATTGGTGTTACACACATTTCATTTTCTATACTATAAATAATTTGAGCGCGTAAAATGACAGGAATGTTACTAACTTCACTATTATTAAGTGTTTTGATAATAGTAAAAATTGCATCAATAGTAGATCCGTATCGATTTACTAATAATTCTACATCACTTCTACTTACACTTAAAGCCATCCCCTGCTCTACTTTTGATTCAAAAAATTGTTGAAAATCACTACTACTATTTATTTTTCCACCAGATAAATAAATTGAATCCGTAGAACAGTTAGGGGTAATTTTAACTTCTTCTTCAAGTATTCTCTTTGCAATAATATCCGTAATTCGTTGAGCCATTTTTCGATAACCTGTAAGTTTTCCTCCCGAAATAGTTATCAATCCTGATGAATAAGTAAACACTTCATCTTTTCTTGAAATTTCAGACGGTCCTTTTCCAGGTTTATTAATCAAAGGTCTTAGGCCTGCCCAGCCTGATTCTATATCAGTAGGTTTAATATTAGCTGTTGGGAAAAAATCATTAATACATTCTAAAATATAATCTCTATCTTCTTTACTAATTGTTGGATTATTAATATTATCGTGATAAAATGTATCGGTTGTTCCAACGTATGTCTTGCCTTCACGAGGAATTACAAAAATCATACGTTTGTCAAACGTATCAAAATATACAGATTGTTTTACTGGAAGTTTTTGATGATCAATTACTAAATGCACGCCTTTTGTAATATGTAATTTATGAGCTGCTTTACTTTTATCTAAATCATCAATATCATCAACCCATGGACCTGTAGCGTTTACAATATGTTTAGCACGAATTTCGTACTGCTCGTTTGTTAATTGGTCTTCGATAACCACTCCACAAACTTTTTCATTATTGTATAAAAAAGATTTTACTTTAGAATAATTTAATGCAACACTTCCTCTTGAATTAGCTTCTTTAAGCACTTCAATAGTTAATCGCGCATCATCTGTTCTGTATTCATAAAACAAAATACCTCCTAATAAATTTTCTTTATTTAATAATGGCTCCATTGCTAATGTTTGTTCAATGCTTAGTACTTTATGCCACTCTTCTTTTTTAACTCCTGCTAGCCATTCGTAAATCCACATACCAATTCGTGCTGAAAATTTACTTAATGACCCATTTTTAATAATAGGTAAAAGCATTGGTTCGGGTTTAGTTAAGTGCATTGCATTGCGATGAACAATTGCTCTTTCTTTACCAACCTCAGCAACCAATTTTAATTCTAATTGTTTTAAATATCTTAAGCCACCATGTATTAATTTCGTTGATCTACTTGAAGTGCCTCCTGCAAAATCTTGCATATCAACCAACGCAACATTTAAACCTCTTGCACTAGCATCTAATGCAATGCCTGCGCCTGTAATGCCGCCACCAATAACCAACACATCAAAAGTTTTATCTTTTAATTGTTGAATATATACTGCTCTATTTTTTGAAGAGAAAGTGCTCACTTTATATCTTTAATTAAATTAATTGCTCTGTTTGGATAATCAGTAATAATAGTTGAAACGCCCATGCTTATTAATCGTTGCATATCTGTAATTTCATTAACAGTCCAGGTTATAAGTTTTATGTTTTTATGTTTTAACTCCTGAATTAATTGCTCGTTAATTAAAATAAATTCAGGAGCGTAGATGTGAGGTTTAAAATTTAGCTTACTCAAATTTATTTCTAAACTATCTGTTTTTTCAACGAGGTATGAAATAATAACTTCTACCTTTTTTCGGTTTAATTCATTTAATATTCTTATGTCAAAGGATTGCAAAATAGTTCTAGATAAGATTCCTAATAACTTTATTTCATTATAAACTAAATCAACAAAAATATCTGGTGTGGGTTGAAAAACATTATCGCCATCTATTTCACTTTTAATTTCAATATTATATGTAATTGGTGGTAAATTATTACGTTTACTATATTCATCAACCGCATTAACAACATCAGATAATAGCGGTTTACTTTCCGCAATTGCTTTTTGAGAAGGGAATAAATAATTACCTCTTTTACCACAATCAAACTGTTTAATTTCAGAGTAATTCATGCGATATAAATTGTATTTTTCCTTTTCGCCTTGGTCAATAGCAATCCCATCAGGAGTTGAACAAAAGATATAATTCATAAATGGTTCATGAGAAACCACTACTTGATGATCTTTTGAAATAACAACATCTAACTCAATTGCATCAACGCCAAGTTTAACAGCTTCAATAAAAGATGTTATCGTGTTTTCAGGAAATAATCCTCTTGCACCTCTATGGCCTTGAATTTCTATAAAATGATGATTAGTCAATTTCGTTATTTAAATGATGAAGTTATTTAAAATAAATGAGAGTTTTAAGTTTCGGGTATTTAAAATAAAGATTGTGTGAACTTCATATATTTTGAAATGAAAATCTCTGTACTGAGAGAGCAAATCTGCAATAAATTAAGGTTTACTCTACTTAATCTAAGGTTAAAAAATGGTATTAAACGCACTATTGTTTACAATTTTTCGTATCATAAACATAAAATAATCGTTATAAGGTTAATTTTACTATTATGATGAATTACAAATTTCTATTTATATCTTTTCTTTTCATTTCACTTTGTTCAATTGCTCAGCCTAAAAAAGAATATTACGATAGCGAACAATTAAAAATAAAATCCGAATCCAATATTGTAAAAGGTATGCCTCATGGTCGTCATGTGGAGTATTATAAAAACGGCAATGTATCTCGTAAAGGTTCGTTTTACAATGGAAAAGAAGATAGCACCTGGTATTTTTATTATGAAAATAAAATCTTAAAGGCTACCGAAAACTATAATAGAGGTAAAAAGAACGGCCATAATCGTTACTATGCTAAAAACGGAGAGTTGGCTCAAGAAACTGTTTTTGCCCAAAATTTGGCAGACAGTATTTGGACATCTTACTACGAAAACAAATCTATAAAAAGTCGAGAATCCTTTTCAAAAGGAAAAAAACAAGGGGACTGGTTATACTATTTTGATAACGGACAATTAGAAAGTTCAGGAAAGTTTGAAAATGATTTAAAAGAAGGTGAAGTGAAAACCTTTTATAAAAACGGAAAGCCTGCTTCAATTTCTACTTTTTGTAAAAATAAACCTTGCGGAAAAATTGTGGAATATTATGAAAATGGGCAACAAAAATTAGAAAAAGAATATGTCGATTCTACCATATTTGTGATTCATAACATGTGGAACGAGACAGGAAAACAAATTATCATCAACGGTACTGGAACTATCACCGCTCAATATAACAGCGGCATCATCAAGGCGCAAGGCGCTTATAAAGAGGGGTACATGAATGGTTTATGGCGCTATTTTCACCCAAATGGAGAATTGGATTATGAAGCTAATTACGAAAAAGGAATACTAAATGGCTTCTATTCCTCTTACTATGCAAATCATAAAGAAAAAAGTGAAGGCTGGTTTGTAAAGGGAAAGAAAAATGGTGTCTGGAAATTCTTTACCGAAAAAGGTGAAAAAGAAATGGAGGGAACTTTAAAGGATGGTTTAAGAAACGATAAATGGACTTATTATTATAGCAATGGCAATAAAGAATCGGAGGGTTATTTTGTAGATGATAAACAAACTGGTACCTGGGAATATTTTTATCCAACAACCGAAAAGTGGAAACAAGGCAATTTTGATGCAGATTTAAAAACTGGCATTTGGACAACTTGGTTTGAAAACGGAAAAAAATTACAAGAAGGTCCATACGTTGCTGGTAAAGAAAATGGGCAATGGCAAAGTTGGTATAATAATGGGCAATTAAAAGATCAAGGAAGTTTTAAAGAAGCTAAAATTATGGGGCTGTGGGAAGGTTGGTATATCAACGGAAAGCAAAACTACAAAGGCACTTATAACGAAAAAGGTAAAAAACAAGGATTTTGGGAATACTGGTTTGAAACTGGACAATACCGCGAAAAAGGATCTTATGTAAGCGGCATTAAACATGGGCATTGGACAAGTTACTACGAAAAAGGAAGTTTTATTGATAGTGACGGTAATTATAGCAAAGGAAAACAACATGGCACATGGACCTACTACTATGAAACGGGTGGTATTATGAAAACACAAGGCTTTAAAGATGGGCATTTGTCAGGCAAATCAATTACCTTCTTCTCTAATAATAAAATACAGTCTGAAAGTAATTACAAAGTAATTAGCGAAAAACGAAAAGGCAAAAAGCAAAGCGTAGCTGATGGTGATTGGGTATTTTACGACAAATCAGGCAAAGAAATTAGTCGTATTACGTACAAAAATGGTGTGAAAAAGTAACCAATAAATAATATGAATCTTTTTTAATAAAAAAGTATATTTACTTAAATAAAAAAATACTATATGTTTTTAAATCTTAAATCCTTTCTTTTAATTAGTTCTGTAGTTCTTTTCATGAGTTCATGCGGAGGAAATAAACAAGAAGAAATAGATACAACAGACGATGAAATACAAACTTTTGGTGTTGACTCACAAAAAATTTCGGCACAAAATGTATTTAATACTATTTCGTCAAGAGCTACCATCTTAGAATTAACAAAACTAGCCAATGCAGAATATAACGTTCAATTATTAAACAACCCCGACGACGTAAGTAGATATTTATTAGAAAGTAGCAGAGCCCTTAATCTTGGTGTTTATGGCGCTGATTTAAATGTAGCAAGTATTTACGACCAAACTCAAGAGTCGATGTTGTTTTTTAAATGCGTCAGTATTATTGCCAAAAGCATTGGTGTAAGCAACTCCTTTGATGAAAACATGGGCGATAGAATGACCGCTAACCAATCTAACAGAGATTCAACCTTGAGTATTATTACACAAGCTTTTAAAAGTGCTGATGAAACTTTAAGAAAAAACAATCGTCCTGGCACATCTTCTTTATTGGTTGCTGGTGCTTGGATTGAAGGTTTGTATGTAGCTTGCCAAACAGCAAAGGAAACTAAGAACGAACCAATAGTAAAAGAAATATTTGCACAAAAAGAATCTTTAGATAATCTATTAGAATTATTGCAATCATCTAAATTACCTAATGAAACTGCTTACGTTGTTACTGATTTAAAAGCTATCAAAATAATTATTGATGCTAAATCAGACAATGTATTTACGTTAGATGCAATGAAAGAATTAGATGTTAAAATTACTGATTTAAGAACTAATATTATTTCTTCTAAATAAACTGTATGGCATTTATTTTACCAGTTAATGGCATTGAACCAAGCTTAGGCAAAAACACTTTTGTGGCTCCAAATGCAACCATTGTTGGTGATGTAATTTGTGGCGAAGATTGTAGCTTTTGGTTTAATGCCGTAGTAAGAGGAGACGTTAATTCTATAAGATTAGGAAACAAAGTTAACATTCAGGATGGGGCAGTTATTCATTGCACCTACCAAAAAACAAAAACAGTTTTAGGTAATAATGTTTCTGTAGGTCACAATGCTATAGTGCACGGTAGTTTAGTACATGACAATGTTCTTATTGGTATGGGAGCCATTGTAATGGATAATTGCGAAATTGGGTCTAACTCTATTATTGCGGCAGGCGCTGTTTTAACTGAAGGCACAAAAGTACCTAGTGGATGTATTTATGCAGGCGTACCAGCTAAAAAAGTAAAAGATATATCTGAAGAATTAATTAATGGAGAAATCAATCGTATAGCCAATAATTATTTAATGTATAGTGGTTGGTTTAAATAATTCTAATTTTTTAGCGTACAAGTAGTTTCACCTGCCGATAAAGATTTACAATGCTTTTTAGCATAACTCTTTGTAGCTTCTAATGTGCCAGCATCGTAAGTTCCATTTGAATTTGTGCATTGACAAGTACGTTCTTTTTTACATGAAACTACGAAAAATAGCAAAAATAAGGCGAAGATTGGTGAAATTTTCATTTTCATAGATTTATAACGCTAAAATAAACAATTAATTGCTAATAAAATTTGGTTTTTACCTAATAAGCCTATATATTTGCAGCCCAATTTAAAAATTAAATAAACTTATATAATGTTAATAGTAGCAGTAAAAGAAGGTGAAAGCATCGAAAAAGCTTTAAAAAAGTTCAAAAAGAAATTCGAAAAAACAGGTGTTGTAAAACAATTACGTTCTCGTAAAAATTTCGAAAAACCATCTATCACAAACAGACAAACTCGTATTAAAGCTGTTTATAAGCAAAAAATGCAATTGGGTTTAGCTGCTGAATAAGCAATTTTCACAAAAATTATATATTAACCTAAGGTTATTGCGAATTTTAAAGCTAAATTCGTTATAACCTTAGGTTTTTTATGTTGGACAAGTCCCTAAACTCATTTTTTGACTACTTAACGTACGAAAAAAAGTACTCCGTGCACACGGTTACTTCTTACAAAACTGACATTGCTGGCTTTTTACTGTTTATAAACCCTCAAAACGAAGTTTTAAGTGCTTCAGAGATCAATTACCAACAAATACGAGCCTGGGTTTCCGATCTTATTAAACATAAACTAGCAGCCCGTAGTGTTAATCGCAAATTATCAGCTCTAAAATCTTTTTTTAAATTCCTGCAACGTCAACAAGTTATTGAGATTAATCCCATGTCAAAGATTTCGGGACCAAAAACGCCAAAACGTCTACCTGTTTTTGTAGATGAACATCAAATGGAAGATTTGTTCGCCAATGTGGCTTTTGAAGAAGGATTTAACGGACAACGAGATAAGCTTATTTTAGATATTTTATACCAAACTGGTATTAGGCGTTCAGAATTGACTCATTTAAAGGAAGTTGATGTAGATATGTTTAATTCCACCATTAAAGTTTTGGGCAAGAGAAATAAAGAACGAATTATTCCCATTTCTTTAGCTTTAAAACGTAACCTTGAAGCGTATTTGAAAGTAAAAGAGGAACTAAACTTATCAAATCCCATGTTGTTGGTTAGCGAGAAAGGACATACACTAAGCGATCAAGCGGTTTACAAAGCTGTAAAGAAGTATCTCTCGCAAATTACTACTATACAAAAGAAAAGCCCACACGTTTTACGTCACACCTTTGCAACGCACCTTTTAAATAATGGTGCAGATATTAATGCAGTGAAGGATTTATTAGGGCATGCTAATTTAAGTGCGACTCAAATTTACACACATAACACTATCGATAAACTCAAAAAATCATATAAACAAGCTCACCCGCGTGGTGATTAAGATATTGCAACTAACAGAGTATAAACTAAAAACACAAAAACAAGGAGGATTTATTATGACAACGAACATTCAATCAATACACTTTGATGCAGACAAAAAATTACTTGATTTTGCAAACGACAGAATGAATAAATTAAAAACCTACCATGATGGCTTAATCAATGGAGAAGTTATTATGCGATTGGATAAAGCGTCGAATAGCGAAAACAAAGTAGCCGAAATTAAAATACTGGCAAAAGGACAAGAGTTATTCTCTAAAAAACAATCCGCTTCATTTGAAGAATCTATTGATTTAGCTTGCGAAGCTTTAAAAACTCAAATTAAAAAACATAAAGAAAAACAAGCTGGGGCTAAAGTAAATATTGATGATTTATAAAATGTAAAATTATAATTATGAAAAAGAGTCATATGCTAACTAGCGGATGACTCTTTTTTATTCAGGTGAAAAATACTTGCAGTATATTATCTTTTATTTATAAATATCTTTCCTGTGACCAATTTCCCTGACATCTACTAGCAAAATAACATCTTCTATAGAATAAATTGCACGGTATGTGCCAATACGAATACGCCATAAATTAGTAAAGCCTTTCAGTTTTTTACAACCTATTGGGCGAGGTTCTGTTTCTAAATCTTTAAGCGCTGAAATTATTTTACCGATTGTTTGAGCGGGTAACTTATATAAGTTTTTTTCTGCGGTTTTAGATAAAACTACATGATAAGATTTCATTTTAACTTACCAGATTTTTTCAAATTGCTGATTACTTTAGATAAAGGTGTTTTTTCTTCGTCCTTTCTTGCTTCTGCAAGAATACCATCTAAAATATCTTCAATAGCTTCATGGTGTTTTTCTATAGCTTTTAAATCTATTTGAACAGCAATTTTTTCATTCTTATCATTGGTAACAAAACTAATACCTTTCATGTGATTTGTTTTTTAAGTAATATTCAAATTTACTCATTTTTTATTAAGTTTATTGAGTTCTAGTTTTAAAATCTACTTTAAGACTTTCGTTTTTTTACAAAACTTTATTTCAATACCCCTTACATGCAATCATAAGTGTTTTAATAAATATAACACTATATTTGTTATTCAAATTATTATAATTATTTATGAAATTTTTATATATTATATTGATATTAACATTCATATCATGTTCCCCTGAAAAAACAAATGTAAAAGGGATTGTTACTTATTTTTTTAATGAAAACTATGGTCAAAAACCAGATTTAGGTGCAGAGATATTTTTTATTAAAAAAGATGGCTTAACGCAGGAAGCTAAAGACAAATTAATGGATCTTTGGATTAAATGGTCAGGTGGAAAATCATCCTATCAACACATGTCAAATTCAAATATAATGCTTCAAGCGGAATTAGACTTTAAACAAAGAAAAATAACTAAAAAGCATTACTCTGAAATACTTACTGACATTACGAACTTAGAATATGCTCAAAGAGATAGTCTAAAGAATTCTCTTGATTCAATAGGCCACATGTCAAAAAACATTGTAACACAATGTGTTGCTGATGCTAATGGCTCATTTAATGTAATGTTAAGCCCTGGTAAATATTTCGTTTACGTCATTTACGCAAATAGAGATGGCATTCAACTTGAATTAAACATAAATGTGCCTAGTGAAAAAGAAATAAAATTTGACTTTAACAAATTTGATTTATAAGAAAGCTAAAAGCTACTTTTTTCAATTTTCGAAACTTTGGTAAATAGAAATTCTAACAGAATGTACTCACTATATGCTTCTCTATCAAAGGTTTTAAAATCTCAATCTTTTTAATATATTTGAGAGTGCAACAAAAAATCAAAATCAATATTATTGGCGCTGGCATTTCAGGTTTAAGTGCTGCCAGCTATTTGCAAATGAATGGTTTTGAAACTCAAATTTTTGAAAAACATTCTATTCCCGGAGGATTATGTACTAGTTGGCAAAATGGAGAATATACCATTGATGGCTCTATACATTGGATTTTAGGATCAAACGAAGGAAGCGGCTTTCATAAAATGTGGTCGGAATTAATTGATATGAAAAAAGTTCCTTTTCATAATCATGACATTCGTTTACATGTTGATTTAAAAAATAATGCAGATAAGTACGGCAACAAAACATTTAAGCTTTATACCAATTTAGATAAGTTACGTGATTATATGCTCGATTTATCTCCTGAAGATAGCAAAGTAATTCATGAGGTAATACAAGACATCAGAAATTTACAGCAATTTGAGTTACCTCCAGTAATGTATAAGCTTCCTTTAATTCCTTCTATTATCAGAAGCATTAAAATGGCTAAGTATTTAAAGTTTTTAGTGTACGTTAGTAAACAAAAAAAGATTACCAATTTTGATATTGCCAAAAAATTTAAGAGTCCGTTTTTAAAAGAAAGCTTCGAATTATTATTTGATGGCGAAGAAGTGAAAATGATGATTCTTAATTTTCCAATGGCATTTTTTGATAAACAATGTGCTGGTTACCCAATTGGTGGCTCATTAAGCTGGGCGCAACGCATTGCCGATAATTACATTGCCATGGGCGGGAAGATACATTACAATTCGCCCGTTAAAAAAATATTAACCGAAAACAATGAAGCAAAAGGTTTATTGGTGCGTAATGATGTAATTCATAAATGCGACATTGTAGTATCAACGGCCGATTGGTATAAATCTGTTTTTGAATATTTGGATGGAAAATATGTAGATGATACTATTTTGAAATTAAGAGATGGAAAAATATTGGACTTATATTATTCTATTCTCTTAGTATCCTTTGGATTAAAAAATTCATACAAAAACTATCCGCATTTTTCTCGTTTTCCAACAGAAGTAAAACTCGTATCCCCATGCGGCAAATCGTGGGATAGATTAGAAGCACATTTTTATAACTACGACCCTACTCTAGCCCCAGAAGGCAAAACTGTAATGGCTTGTAGTTTTTATACTACCAACGGTCAGTATTGGATTGACTTACGCAAAAACGATCGACCTAAATACCGAGCCGAAAAAAAGAAATTTACAGACGCTTTAGTGGAGTTACTCAACGTAAAATTTCCTGGTATTAAAGATGATATTGAAGTTATTGATTTTGCAACGCCTGCAACTGTATTACGTTATACCAATAACTGGCAAGGTAGTGCGCAAGGTTGGCTACCTGGAGAAAACATGACTTCTTCGTCGCCAGTAAAATTTACATTACCTAACTTAAAAAACTTTTACTATGCTAGCCACTGGGGAAGAGCTGGCGGTGGTATTCCTATTTCACTAATCCAAGCTAGAGATGTAGCAAGTTTAATTTGCAAAAAAAACAAGATGGTATTTGATCCTCAAAAGGGAATGCATTGTAATTGGAATAAGAAAAATTAGGCCACTTAAATACTGAAATTGTGAGTTAGTAAGTGAGTTCATTGAGAAAATTAATTGGACTCTGCGTACTCTTTTTTCTCCTTAACTCAGTGTTGAAAAACTACAGCTCACTGTAATTTTTTACGCCTTTTATAAAGTGTAAATACACAATATTTTTTTCGAAGACACCAGAGGTAGAATCAATAAATCCAGGCATTATTCGCATTTCTTTTCTTTTTCTTAAAGTAGATGACAGATGTCCGTAAAACGAAAAATGTGCTTTTATAACTGCCATGAAATGAGAACCACTACCTTCAAATAAAAACTTAAAAGCCGCAACACCATCTAATATCATTCGGTATAAAATTTTGAAAAATAAAAAGCGCGGTGAGGCATTTTTGGTTAAGGTGATTAAATTATTTCTGAAATTTAAAAATGTTTTACGTGGACTTAATTTATTTAACGTTCCTCCACCCACGTGATAAACACTTGATTTTGGTTCTACATAAATTTGGTAGCCAATATTTTTCATTCGCCAACACACATCAATCTCTTCCATGTGCGCAAAGTAATCATCATCAAAACCTCCTACTTCCCAAAAAGCTTCTGCTCTAACAAACATACAAGCGCCAGTAGCCCAAAAGACTTCTTTAGAAGTATTATATTGACCTTTATCTTCCTCTAATTCATTAAAGATTCTACCTCTACAAAATGGGTATCCATATTTATCAATAAAACCACCAGCAGCACCAGCATATTCAAACTTAGTTCGGTTACTATAGTCTAAAATTTTAGGTTGGCAAGCCGCTATTTGTTTGTTTGAATCTAATAATGTTAAAATAGGTTCTATCCAGTTTTCTGTTACTTCAACATCTGAATTTAATAGCACATAATATTCCGACTGCACTTGTTTTAACGCTAAATTATAACCAGTTGAAAAACCATCATTACTAGGATTAACAATAACAGTAACCTGAGGAAACTGTTGTTTTAGAAAAGGCACACTATCGTCGGTAGATTGATTGTCTGCTATAACAATTTGAGCGGTTGTTGAATATTTAATAACTATTGGCAAAAACTTTTCTAAAAAAGATTTACCGTTCCAATTTAAAATAACAACTGCTACCTTGGTATTCAGCATAAATTAGCGAGGATTATTAAAATTATCGTCAATGTTACTACCGTATGTTTGTTTAGGTTTTGTGTCATCTACATTTCCTGACTGTTGTGAACGGTTTACTAATTTGTATTTCCAACGTTCATCATACATTTCGCCCCTCACTTCGCTATGAATTAATTTATAACAATCGTCGGCAATAGCAAAGTTTGCAAAAACAAATTTTTTATTAGCAAAAAAACGTTTAGATGACTTATCATATATTCTAAAATATTGCCAAATTTCATAAGGATATGTACTCGGCTCGCTATTGTATTGACTTCGTGTGTCAGGTTTACCATATTGCAAATACACACGTCCTCTATCGGTATAATAACCTTTTTGCTTCCCACATTTTAAAAGAGCATTGGCCTCTAGCACTTCTCTATAATAAGTTATCCAAACTCTCAATGGATCAACTGTATCACCTGCCTGTTCTTTCCAGTACCCAACCAAATAACTACGCATAATATTTGGATCTTTTCTACTGATTTGAACTTGCTGCCATTCTCTTTCTTTTGTTGACGATATTGGCCATAAACATTCAATAAACTCTTTTAAAGAATCATGACTTTGAACTATATTAAAAAAGTCTTCAATGTTTTTAATGTTGCTATTTCCATTATAGGTTATTTGCTGTGCATTACTTTGTCGCTGAAAAAACCATTTTTTTTGAGTCTGTACTACATTTAATGAATCTTTTGTTTCAATTACCAAATTATAATTTCCTGTTGGTAATTGCGTAATATCAAATTGAGCTAACAATGGATTAACGCGGCCTGCAAATTGTTTCTGAAAACCGCTTAATCCTATTATTTTCTGAAAATTCTCGCCATTTTCAACATAATATGTATATACGAATTTAGTATTAGTACCAATAACAGTATCTAAATTATAAGTTTCGATATAAAATTTAAGTGAATTTTGTGTTTTGGGAAAATAATTAATATTGTATGGAATTAAATCATAGCCGTTTTTATTTAGTACCGATGGGGTAGATGATTTGGTAAAGGATTCCAAAATTTGAATATCAGAATTATATCCTTTTTTTTCTCTTTTAAAAAGCACATTAATTTTTTCTGAATGTGTTGTTTTTTTATCGGGATTAGTATTATCCATTACTACTAATTCTAATGTATACTGCCCATTATCCAAAGAAAAACGCTGACTATCGATAAAAGAAGGTAAGTGTAGTGTGTCGGAAGTTTTGGGACTTAAAACGTTGTAATTGGATGCTTTTACAATTTCGGCTCCTTTCAAAATTTTCCACGAAACATTAATGCTAGCCTGATAACTTCCGTTTATAGGAGTAAATTTCACGCTATTTCCAGCAATTGTTAAATAAGTTTCGAGATAAGGCTTAGAATTGCCTGTATTAAAAACTCCATAATTAAAATAAACCGTAATATTTGCAAAAATAGTATGGCAAAGAAGACTTGAAAGTAGAATCAAAAAATATCGCATGGTATTGATTTACAAATTATTGGGGGGATGTAAATTTGTATAAATTTAAGTATAAAAAATATTTTAAAAAAATTAGTTGTAAAATAAAAAAAAAGATTAATTTTGTCGCCTCTGGAGAAATGGCAGAGTGGTCGATTGCGGCAGTCTTGAAAACTGTTGAACCGTGAGGTTCCTGGGGTTCGAATCCCTATTTCTCCGCTGAAAAGTTTAAAAACCCCTGTTTTTACAGGGGTTTTTATTTTTTGGGGTGGACTTTGGGGTGAAGTTTCAGAATTATGGAATAATTCGTTTTATTCCTGTTAATAACTTTGGACAATCACCTTTAATTCTCAAGGCTTCTTGCAACTCCAATTCATTAATTAAGTAATATCCACCAGATTGAAGCCTATCAATTTCCCTATTCATTTTAGTTTTAAATAGTTTTATTTTATTGTTTATTGTCACGTGACTTACATGATATTTTTCACATGCATCTTTAATACTAATAAAATCTGGCACATTGCTTTGATGTATCGTTGGCATTAAATTTTGGAGAAGTTTCATAATGGCAAGCTGATTTTGTTCAATGTTTTCTAAACGTTGAACAATGCCTAATAATACTTTACCTTCAATTAATGTTACCCCTTCCATTTTATAATTTTCAGATCATTTTGTGATATTCTAGTTTTTTATTTAGCGTCTAAATATATTTTTAACTGATTCTCTTAGATTAATTTACTATCCAGTTTTATCTTCGGGGTCACGTTTAGGTGCAGTTTTCAGATTAACATGTTTAATCGCCTGATAAGCCAAACAGGCTGCAATTATAACGCTTGCTGTAATTAAGACAACTTTGCCCCATTTCGGGCCAGTTGGCAATGAATGAATTTGTTGGAATATCATATTGGTAAGTTTATAGTTTAAATGAATAAATTAATGCTAGTAGGACATCTTTAAGGGTATTGAATGTTATGTTCATTTCCCCGTTATCAGTTATAACTATGTCACTTTTGCCTTTTACCTTATTGAAAAGATATGCAAGGCGTGGATCGGAATAAATCTGCTCATTTGACCTTAATTCAGCTATTCTGTTTTTTAAACCTGTGTTTTGATTAGCAAGCATGCTTATCTTTTTATTAAAGCTTACCAAATCAATCGCAGCTAAGGTTTCTTCCAGGGAACGAATTTTCTCTTCTAATTTTTCGTTTGTAGAATTTAACTCGTTTATCCTTTCCAATAAACCCGCATGTGTAATTAAAATGTTTTCACCATATTCACTTAAGGATATTCCTAATTCTCTGGCTTCATCACTGAGTTTCAATTTTAATTCTGAATAAGCTCGTATTCCAATATTAATTTTACGGTTTCCGTTTTCGTAAATCTCATTTTCTATTTTTTCTAAATCCATGTTTTTTTGTTTTAAATTTTTATAAAATTATGGCCCCCTTACGACAGGTAACCGGTTATAACCGGTTACTATTTTTCACGGGCAGTGTTATCAAGGGCTGTAGCGCCAATAATTTTCGTAAATTAGATAGTTATTAATGTTTTAATCAATATAAGGAATGGGAAAAACGACTTACAATTATACTGACTGGTATCAGGGGAGAGTGTATTTAGAAACAGGGGCTATTTCAATAAATAAAACAGATAGTCCAATTAAAGCACATTTAAGTGACTTTTCAGCAAGTAGTCTCAAAAAAATACAATCAAAGCAAAAAGAAATATTTGATACTAAATGTTCTAATAAATTAACAAAATTCAAAAACATTTTTACTAAACGCCTCAAAGACTCTGAGACAAAAGAATTATTATTAAAGCGTGAAATTGAAGACAATAAACAAATCCTTTTTTTTACACCAGGAAGAGAATTACTTTTAAAAAATAGAACTTCTACTTTTTCTAAAGATGATTTATTAATAATTAGAGAATATGTGAATACTCAAATTGTTAAAGGTGAAAAGTATTACGGATTCGTACATAGCCCTAATTTTAAATTTGCTTACGAAAAAGATACTGATGATTTAGTTTACGCTAGGGCTACTTTTGATTATTACAATTGGTTATTGAAATTGAGTGAAAAGAATAAATCAATTTCCATCTCAAATAAGCACAATAATCTTAAACAAGTCAATTCAAAAGCTGAAAAAATAAAAGTAAAAGTTATTGCCCTAAAATATTTCTATAACAACATCGCAATAACTCGAAAGAACGGTATGGAAATTGCAGCAAAATATAATTATATAGAAAGCACAAGTGGAGAAGGCTTATTCCAGGATTACACAAAATTTAGAGAGAATAACGGACGCATTAAAGTGAATGATGAAAGCAAAATCAGATGTAACAATCGTCTTAAATTAATTGGAGAGACAATTAATCATTTAAAAGGCAAGGCGAAAGAACATGCTAAAAAAGATTACGAAAATTTAGAGAAGGCGATAGAAAAACATATATGGTAATTTAGTGCGAATTTGCCAGCGTAAAGTTAACTGTTGCTTACCGGCGGTAACCATCACTAATAACCATAAACCGCTGTTAACTGCTGTTAAGAACAGTTAACGCAAATCGTAAATTAAAGTATATTCGTTTCTCTACCTAAATTAATTAAGGGAATTAAAACCTAAAGTGTATCATCGATTTCCAATACATCAAAGAAATTTAATTGATTATCACTTACTTCGATTCTGCAATTCCTTTGAAACGATAATTCATTGTATTTATCTTTGTATTTAAGAATTACCTCAGTGCTCACTTCACTATACAACGTATCCAAAGGTGACTTTTTTTGCTGACGACTGCAATTTGCTACATGTAAATAAACCAATGTGGTTTCTATCCGCTCATGCCCCAGCAATTCCTTAATAGAAATGATATCTAAACCATCTTCTAGCAAATGTGTGGCATAGCTATGCCTAAGGGTATGCAAACACACTCCAGTTTTATTTATACCGACTCGTTTAACTGCTTGTTTTAGTAAGAACTGTATGCCGGAATGGCTCATCTTTACTTGTTCATTAGCCCCAAAAAAAACGTACTCACTTTTATTGAACCCACTCATATATTGAACAAATGGTTCTATAAGGTTCTTCGCCAGCGGCACATATCTATCCTTTCCTCCTTTTGACCTTTTTATGTGAATGATCATACGATTCACATTTATATCATTCCATCTCAGGTTTGTTAGTTCCCTTACCCTTAAACCCCCCGCATAAATAAACATGAGTATTAAACGATGTTTGAAATTTTTTGTTTGATTAATGATTGAAAAACATTCTTCCTTGCTTAATACAATAGGTAATTTTTTATCATCTCTTATTATTGGTAACCTAACTGTCATTGGTTTATTTAACATCTTAAAATAAAAGCGCATACCATATACAGTATGTTTAAATTCTGTTTGTGAAGTACTTTTGGCATTTGTAATTAAACCGGCCAAGTATTCTGTTAACTCTGCTTCCGAAATGAATTGTGGCAATTTATTAAAATACAATGCTAAATCCGTAAGCTTGCGGCTATAGGATTCGTAAGTCGCTTGTGAAAGCCCATTGATTAAAATGTATTGCTTCATTTTTGTAAGGAAATCTAAAAAGCCAGGAATTCGCAGACATGCTAGGTCAACTCTAGTTTCAATTTTTTTTCTCATCTTTTTTTGCAAAAAAAATACATTAATATAGAGAAAGTAGCAAATTGTTTTAAGTAATACAGCGATTAATCTGTTTCGAAAACGAAAAATAAAAATCTTGCTTATAGAAAAATAACCTTCATACGGAACAGGCTTCCATTTTATAGAATTTGTCAACCTATTTATATATTGACCGAATTACTTCATATAATCCTGCCACATTATTAACGTGTATTTACCATCATTTAGATTTCGATATCCAAATTCATAACAAAAATGATATAAATTTCCATTCTTGGCTGTCCATGTATGTGTGCTATATTTGAAATCAAACCCTTCTTCTAATAGCATTTCTTCTCTAATTTGTGATTGCCCGGATATATTATATTTTTTTAAAATACTTCTGTTCAATTTTAAGTGCGCATCAATTTTAACGTAGGTACTAGGCAACTTATCTTTGTTTTTCTTATAATGAAAAGATGATTTACAATATTCTGAGCAATATTTTTGACCTTCTCTTCCTTTCAGTAATTCATTGCACTCCAAGCATCTATTCATATATTAGGTATATTATACGTTTATTATCCGTATAAATATACAGATAAATTATGATTCAATTAGTACCTGTACATACCTTTGAAATTGTAAATCGAAAAACGATAATGA
>JBKJPW010000120.1:0-2866 GCA_046594225.1 Bacteroidia bacterium | reverse complement strand
ATAAATTCGGGGCTTGATGCAACTTTATTAATTCACTTCACCTCTACCATAAAATTAGAATAGTTAGGTTTAATCCCTAACTCCGCTCTAAATTATCACGCCTAACAATTATTTGTTAATAAAAACCAGTAAAATCAATGTTTTACTGGTTTTTTTAATTGTAATTTAGCCAACCTAATTAGATTGTCTATGTATTTACCATTATGGGTGCAAAAGCACAAAGAACCCCGCACTGAAATAAGATTTATTAAAGGTGTTTATTACAAATACGAAGTGAAGTATCAGTACAATAAAGACAAAAAAAGAACTGATAAAATAACCGTTAAGCTGCTTGGAAAAGTGACAGAAAAAGATGGTTTCATTTCCTCTAACAAAGATTTAATTCGTCAAAAGGCAGAACAGCTTCCTAAAGTGGATATTAAAACATTTGGGGTGTATCATTTATTTTCAAAGCTTATGAGTGAAGAGATTACCTCTCTTACAGAATTATTTAACGATACAGTTGTAGAAAAATTATTGTCATTTGCAATGATGCGATGGGCATACCAATCGCCTATCAAGCGAGGCACCCATTATCATGCTCATGATTTTTGTTCAGAAAACTGGAGTAAAGAAAACCTTTCTGATAAACAAATTTCAGCTGCTCTTAAATTCGTTGGAGAAAACAGGGAGGTATTAGTAAAGTGGATGGAAAGCATGTTACAAACAGCCTCAGACGTGAAAAATAATTTTGTGATGATGGATTCTACTCACGTATCTAGTGTTTCCGAACACATACACGTTAATGCAAAAGGTTACAATCCAAATCATGATTTTGATAAGCAAATAAGATTAATGTATTTGTTTTCGGCAGAATTACAACAACCTGTTTATTACCGATTAATAAATGGAAATATTACAGATATTAAATCTATGTCGTTATGCGTTAAAGAAATGAAAACTCAAAACGTAGTTTTCATTGCAGATAAAGGATTTTTTAGTAAAAATAATATCCAACAACTCAATGAAAATAAATTGAATTATATTATACCAATACATCGAAACAATAAACTAATTGACTTTAAACCCTTATTAAAAGCGGACTTTAAAAGAAAAATGAAAACTTATTTTATATACCAAGAAAGAATAATTTGGTATTATGAATACAAAAATGAAAGTACACATCTCATTACATTTTTGGACGAAAAGTTAAGGGTTAAAGAAGAGAGTGATTACCTATTGAGAGTTAAATCAAAGCCAGAAAGTTATAATGAAGATAAATTTTACGAAAAATCGAAAGGTTTTGGAACACTTACCATTACGTATGATTTAAAAGAAAATAATACCCCACAACAAATTTATGAAGCATATAAGCAAAGAAACGAAATAGAAACAATGTTTGATAGTTATAAAAACTTTTTGGATGCAGATAAGATGTATATGCAAGACAGGCACGTTTTAGAGGGTTGGCTAATGGCAAATTTCATAGCTATGATAGCTTATTATAAATTATTTACTAGGTTAAAAAAAGCAACCCTATTATCGAAATATTCACCAAAAGATATAATAGAATTGTCAAAATCGATATATCAAATGAAAATCCAAGGGCAATGGCATTTATCTGAAATAACGGCAAAAACAATAAAGCTTTTTAAAAAATTAGATATAGACTACCTAAAATGATGCGGAGTTAGGGCTTAATATAACCGATTTTGCAAAAGGAGTTTATTTTGTGCAAATAGTTGCAGATCGATCTGTAATTATGAAGAAGGTTGTGCTCAATTAATACGATTTAATTGATACGGTGAAAAACAAAAATGAAAGGCGACTGTTTTCAACACTTTCGATTGAACGAATTTAAGGGAATAAAATACCATCACATTCAACACAATTAACTGTAGGAATTATAGCATTGTATTTGGAATTTATAGCCTTAATAAATTCATTAGCAATTAAAGCGTAGCCTTTTTGATTTGGATGATAACCATCTAAACTAAAAAAGCCACCACTTACAAAAGTCGCATTGAAATCAGCGCCATTCCATTTAATACCTGATTTCACCGAATTAAAATAGGAGTGCATATCTACTAGTGCCAGGTTATATTGAGCAGCTTTTTGGATGATAACGGAATTGTACGAATTTATCGCACCATCAATCATAAAAACTTCAGAACTGTCTAATGCGTACCGGTCCTTAATGGTATTGTATACCAAACCATATTTTTCGCACTTCATCGAATCAAGAGGTACCGAAAGTGTAATGTATTCTCCTGCATGAAGCTGGCGGACACTGCCATTTGCCGAAGTATCATCGATAACGAAACCATTTCGTCCTTGTTCAAAAAAGATGTGAGTTAATCCGGCAGGGATATAGATATCATTCAATGAATCAGCTTGTGTTTGCCTTAAATCGGCATTATCCCAGGCAACTAAGGTATAGTAAGGGAACACCCTGAAATCAGGTATTGTAGCAATAACACCCTTCGCACCATTAGCAGTAAGCCCACCTAATATTGTATCCAGATATGTGCTAAAGCTTGCTGAAGAAGGGATCGCAGAACTTGTGCCACCAGTGCTGGCAAAATTATAAATATCTTCCATCCCTAACCAGGCGGCAATAAAAGTTGCGTTTTGTGCTTTCGCATCAGCATATACTGTTGATCCTCCAGGGTTACTTGCAATTCGATTATAGAAAGGATTTGTATTTTGTGGCGAAAAAGCATTACCAATAGCAGGGTTAAAATAATCGATAATATTTAAATAAGGTATGGCTATGTTTTGATAGCTATTGCCTGCAACACTGCTTAGGTAAGGCGCTGCTCCACTTTCCGAAATGAAATTTTTTATTGGTTTTAATGATGAAACACCTCTGCAGTCCAAGGCATAT
>JBKJPW010000113.1:0-17517 GCA_046594225.1 Bacteroidia bacterium | reverse complement strand
CCTGTAGGCATTTCAATATCCAGAAAAACTAAATCTGGTTTTTTATGTTGTATAGATGATATGGCGTTTTCAACAGAATGTTCTATTGAAATTATATTTACTTGTGGGCAATTTTGTTTTATTAAAAACTGTAAAACTTCTGCCCCATCTTTTTCGTCATCTACAATAATTGCATTAATCATTTTGAGAATTTTTTATATTAATTGTAATTTCTACAGTTGTTCCTATAGCTATATCATTTAAAACATTATCAATAACAACTACTTTAGTTAGTAAATTATTATTTTGTTCATTTAATATATCAATTCTATCTTGAGTAACGGCCATTCCCATAGATTGATGAGATAGCTGTTTCCTCTCCTTAATTTCTTTTGCTTTTTTTCTACCTATTCCATTATCATCGATTATACATTTTAAAACAGAGCCAGTTTTAGAAAATTTTATAATTAATCTCCCTCTTCTATCAGACAAAGGCATAATACCATGTAGTATAGCGTTTTCGATATAAGGCTGAATAATCATTGGAGGAATAAATAAATTTTCGGCATTTAAACTATCTTCAATAATTATTTCGTAATCAAAACAGAATGACGCTCGTAAAGCTTCTAACTCAACATATAATTCTAATGCCTCAACTTCCTTGTTTAGCCATACTAAATCGTGCTTAGAGTTTTCTAAAACAGAACGTATAAGGCGCGCAAATTTAGTTAAGTATTTTTGCGCAGATTTAGAGTCATTTTTTAAAACAAAATTTTGTATGGAGTTAATGGCATTAAACATAAAATGAGGATTCATTTGGGCACGAAGTGCTTTTAATTCTGATTCTGAGACTCGTTTATTAATGGCTGTTTTTTCTTCTTCTAGATGTTGGATTAATTTAATTCTTCTTTGATATATAAAGTAAACAATAACCGAAACTATACTTAATAGTGCGGCATAAAACCACCATGTTTTCCAAAATGGCTTTTTAATGATAAAAGAAATAATTGCTGGAATATTCGACGCCTTACCGTCTTGGTTTATAGCATAAGCAATAAATCTATACGTGCCAGGGGGTAAGGTAGTAAATTGCACAAAAGTGTTTTTTGTGTAAGTCCAATTAGTATCTAAACCTTCTAATCTATATTTATAGTTTATATCGCCTTCACTTTTTACGCTTATACCTTTATAATTTATTTTAATAAAATTTTCATTATAATTAAAAGTATGTGAACTTTCGACTACAATTTTAGAATTATTGACATAAAATCCTTCCGTGTATATTGGAATAGATACATTTGGATTGTAGAAATCAGTAACGTTTAAAATACCTAGTCCGCTATTGGTTGCAAAATATAATTTTTGTTGATGTTCAATAATTTGATTGACTTCATTAGAAATTAATCCACTATTCATGTTGAGCGTACTAATATTATATTTTGTGTTGTTATATTTTTTCAATCTTGATATTCCTCTATTAGTTCCAATCCATATGCTTCCAGTAGTATCTTTAATAATACATTTAGTCATATTACTTGCTAAACCATCATTTTCGGTATAATGCCTAACTATTTCATCGTGTAAATAAATCAATACGCCATAACCACGTGTTGCCAAAAACAAAGTATCTCCAATAGATAACATATCCTCTACTCTATTTTTTAAAATAGAATGCTTATCACCATGAAAAAGCAATTGTTTATTTTTAAAGCTATATAATCCTGTTTTAGTTCCAATCCAAATAATATTATTTTGATAATAAACAGAAAATATTTTAGTTAGCCCTGAGAGTATTCTTGAACATTCGCCTGTTTCTTTATTAATAAGATAAAGCTCTCCTTGATCAAATCCTAAAAAATAGTTTAATGAATAATCAATTGCTTTTTTTATTCTTATATTTCCCTTAATATTTTCTTTAGACTTTATCCATAATACAACTTTTTTATTGAGTGCAGTCCAAACAATATATGGTGTGTTATAACAAACTAACATGCAATTATTACTACAAACTAAATTCCATGCAGAAAGAGGTAACTTTTCTTGATTGATGATTTTTGGATTCTCAATATCAAATGTATTAATTGTATAATCAGAAGTTAAGCAACTTAATTTGGTATTTAATAAACCAATAGAAAGTACTTTATTAGCAGCTAAACCGGAATTTTGATCCATAAAATTTAAATTTAGAGAAGGCAAGTAATACAGACCATCCTCTAATGTTGTTATCCAATAGCCATTATCAGTATCTTGAATAACAGAGGTTACAGATAAGTTTGGCAAGAAATGGTAAATAAGTGTTCCTGAATCAACACTTTCAAATACTTTAGTACCTGAATTTAATCCATTAACCCAAAACCTACCAGCCTTATCCTTATATATAGAAATAGTATTAACTTGTTGAGTTCCTCTTTTTTCATTTAAAGCAACTTTACGATTTTTGGTCAATCTATAAATTTCGGTAGCATTAGAAAACAAAAAGCTTGTATCGCTCTCAAAAATTGCGTGTAAATGATCAACGGTTACTTGTACTTTATAAATAGTATCGGATATTGACGCTGATAGATTTCTGCCATCCTCATATATCAATGGCGCTTTTTGTGCTCTAAAATTATCATCAACCATATTTAATCCATAAATAGTTGATTGTTTATTTATTTTTTTTACATAATAGCAATTACGATTATAAGTTACTCTTTTAAATTCATTGTACATAGGTGGAAATAATTTCACATAACCATGCCTAGCAATAGCAATAAATAAAGTATCCTTATCATCAAAAGAAAAATCAATGGGAAAAAAATCGGTGAGTTTATCTAATTGACTATTACCAGCAATACCATAAATGGAATCTGTCTGATATGAATAGTAAGCCATTTTACCAGAATAGGATGCGAACCAAATTTTACCATATTTATCTTCGTGGATTTTAAAAACGGTGTTATCTGGCAATCCTTTAGAACTATTATAGGTAATAAATTTATAACCATCGTACTTCACAACTCCTGCATCTGTAGCTATCCACAAATAACCTTTACTATCCTGAATAACATAGTACGTTTCGGAACTTGGTAAGCCCTGATTAACACTGTAATGTTTTATAACAGGATTTTGTCCTTGAATTAAAAACTTCAAAACACAAAACAATATTGTTATGTACAATTTAATAGGATTCAAAAGCAGATTTAGTTCTATAATACAATAATACGGCAAAAAAATAAACCATTTATAGGGTAATTACGTCAAATACTAATTCAAATATGGTAAATACTAATTGACTATAAAATAATCAGTGATTAACTAGTTTTTTTGTGCGCGAAAATAAAAGCGGATACCGAAAAGCTTTAACAAGAGTAGGTGAACTATATAAACACTAAAAATGAAAATTAAAAAAAAATTATTACTGGGAGCAGCAACTCTTTTGATGTCGCTAAAAATAAGCGCTCTTTGTCAAATTTCGGCAACTGCAAATTATAACACAACGGCAAGTTGCAGTAATGCAAACATCACTGTATCAGGAAGTGCTGTACTTAAAACTCAGGATTCAGAAGGTCAATATGTACCATGTGGAGGACAGGTCAAAGTTCTTTTACAAAAATATAATACAAGTACTTTGCAATGGGATCCTATAACATTTCAAACGGTTACAAGTACCTATTCAATTCCCATTTTGCCTTCTTACGGAAATGGCCTTTACCGAATCAATATCAGTAATCCTAATTCCAGCTGCGGCTGTTCATCAAGCACAAGCTGGAATTCAAATCAAACTAATCTTACTTTCAATGCATATACTCATGCAAACAGTTTTAGCTTAAACGGCACGCCAACATTTAATTCGCCTATTATTCCTATTTGTGGCAATACTCAAATTGAGCTTACCAATGTTGTAATGACCAATCAAAGCTCAGTTGCAACTGTAAATAAATGGAGGATTGGAACTGCTAATGATTCTTACTATTTCGCTAGCCCAACCTGGGAAACGGGATGGCATGTTGGCCCACCTCCTGCAACTATTAACATTTTACCTGAGTTAGCTGCAAAATGGGGTACTCCGACACAAGGTATATATAGTGTTTGGTTACAAACATATAATGGATGTAGCTATACTACAAATTTTATTGATTTTAATGTTTACCCTTCTCCTACTTATGTTATGGGGCAGAAATATGATGCTACTAACGCAAATAATATTCCGGGAAAAAATAGCTGCACGTTACCATACACAAATATATGTCCAAGTAATACTGCACCATACAGTTATATTTTAACTGCAGAAAATACAACAATTGCAACTGGACAGCTTAATAATAGCCAATGGTCTTGTCAGCTTGAAGAATATCCATTGAACAATTGCGCAGGAACACCGGTTCTCACTTTTACTAAACCATTTGCTGCATTAACTTCTATGTCTGATGTATCTAACATAGACCTAAATGCTTATGCAACAACTTATGGTGGAAAACCTGTAAACTATGTACAAACTTATGGCGGCACAAAGAAATGGAAATTCACTATCAATTTTAAATACTCATGTAATGTAACATACAGCTACACTTGTTGGTTGGCATACAATGTAGCCGGATGTAGAGTTGGTAAGATTATTGAAGAATCAACTGAAACAGTTTCTGATAATGTTATCACCTTATTTCCAAACCCAACGAGTTCTAATGTAGAAATAAGCACTAATGAAACAATTAAATCAATCTCTGTATATGATGTTAATGGTAAAGAATCAAAAATAGAATCCATTAACAACAATATTGATTTGAGTGCTTTTAAATCAGGCATCTATACATTAAAAATCTATACTGAAAACGGTATTAGTACTAAAAAAATAATTAAACAAGACTAATTATTTGATAAACAAAAAAGGCTTCTCAATCGAGAAGCCTTTTGAAACTTTAAATCAAAAATTAGTTTACTTTAATTAATTCTACATCAAACACTAACCATGAGTTTGGCGGAATAACTGGTGGGTAACCATTTGCTCCGTAGCCTAAATTAGCTGGAATAATTAATTTTGCTTTTCCTCCTGGTTTCAATAATTGTAATCCTTCTGTCCAACCTGGAATAACTTGATTTAAACCAAATGTAGCTGGCTGACCTCTATCTACAGAACTATCAAATTTGCTACCGTTTAATAAGTAACCAGTATAATGAACTGTTACTTGAGAAGTTGCTGTTGGAGCAACGCCCTCACCTTCTTTTTCAATAATATAACGTAAGCCACTTGCGCTTGTTTTAGCAGCGCCATAAGTTTCGTTTAAAGTTTTATCCATTTTTTCTGCTTCTGCTTTAGCTTTAGCTTCTGCTTTAGCACCCACATTTGCTTTTTCAAACTCAAATACTTTGGCAGCATCAAAAGTTTCAGCTTCTTTACCTTTACGTAAAATTACCAAGTGTTTTAGTAAGTCATTTCCTTTGATAGAATCAACTACTGCTTGACCAGTAATAACATGGCCAAAAACTGTATGCTTACCATCCAACCATTCTGTTTTTACGTGAGTAATAAAAAATTGTGAACCGTTAGTGCCAGGACCAGCATTTGCCATTGATAAAATACCAGGGCCAGTGTGTTTTAATGTTTCGTCAAACTCGTCTCCAAATTTATAACCTGGATCTCCAGTTCCAGTTCCAAGTGGGCAACCACCTTGAATCATAAAATTAGGGATTACACGGTGAAATTTCAAACTATCGTAATAAGGAACACCTTCTGCTTTAACTGTATTTTTAATAACACCTTCGGCTAAGCCAATAAAGTTAGCAACAGTCATCGGAGTTTTTTTAAATTCCAATGCGCAGTATATATCGCCTTTTGATGTTTCAAATTTGGCATACATGCCATCTGGTTGTTTACTTAAAAATTCTTTATCCATTTTACTTAGTTTTGCTTTTTTAGGTTTTTTAGGTTTGTCTGGGTTTGCTACTAATCCTATGGATGCAAGTGCAAACAAAGAGGCTAAAATTATTTTTTTCATCGGTTTATTATTAAATCGTTTAATTAAAAACTATTATTGACCTGGCATTTGTTGCGGAGCCGCTGCTTTAAAATCGATTAACTCTACTTCAAAAACTAAAGTAGAAAAAGGAGGAATTTGAGCACCAGCACCTTTTGGTCCGTAACCTAAATTTGATGGGATAATGATTTTTGCTTTACTGCCTTTTGTCATTAACTGAATGGCTTCCGTCCAACCTGGAATCACTTGATTTAAAGGAAATTTAGCTGGTTCACCTCTATCTAGTGAACTATCAAATTTTGTTCCATCTAATAACATACCCGTGTAATGAACAGTTACCTCATCTGTAGCTGATGGATGCGCTCCGCCTTTACCTTTTTGCGTTTCAATAAATATAACTCCACTAGCTGTTGGAGGCGTTGTGATTTTATTTTCAGTTAAATAAGCATCCAATTTAGGTTTTTCTGCACTTTCTAATGCAGCTATTTCTGCTTCTTGTTTTTTCTGATTTTCATCTAACTCTTTTTTAGATTTAATCTCCATCATTTTAACAGTAATGACTAATTTATCTCCAGGTTTTGCAAAAGGAGGTAACGCTTGCATACGGTTTGTCTTCAAGAAAAATGAATCAGCACTAATAATAAAAGCAGCGCTATCATTTTTAGCCATCATTTTAAGTGCATCTTCTAAACTTCCTGAAAAAGAAGATTTAGGTAATATGTAACGTACCGTTCCGGTCCCATCCTCTGAATTCATCCTAGAGTCAAATAACACTGAATCTGTTGGTGTTTTTTTTAAGGCGTATGTTATTTTAATACTTACTCCATCTCCTTCGGTAGCTTTAACTCCCGCTTCATCTTGAGTAAAAAATTGATAATGTAACCCGTTTTCTGCTTTTTCAAAGCCATCAAACTCAGATTTGTTACAAGAAAGAAGTCCTACAAAAAGTGCAGAACTTAAAAGCATAGTGATTTTGTTCATTTTGTTTATTTTATATCTATTATTTTAATATTGTAAACTAGTGATGTATAAGGAGGGATAGATTCGTTGCTATTTCCTAATTCGCCAAAAGCCAGTCGCGAAGGTAATATTATTTTTGTAGTTTCACCTTTTTTTAGTGAGCCAATAACAATATTTAACCCTTTAATGAGTTGGTCGGGTGTTCCGTATACATACTCAATGGTTTGTTCTGTTAAATCAGCTGGTTTTCCGTCTAAAAAAGAGCCTTGATAAGCTACTTTTATTTTTTTACCTAAAGTTACTTGTTCAAGATTAGTAACTGTTTTTTTGATAGTATAAATTCCATTCCCATCCGCTTTTACAGATTTATAATGTTGAGATAAGTAACTATCAATTAATTGAAGCTCTTGCAATTCCGTATCCTCAATATCGTAACCATGAGCATTTCCTTTGAGTGCTAAATATTCTTGCTTTGAAATAATTTGATTCAATTTTACATTGAGTTTTACAAGGGAATCGTTTTTACAAAAACTAGGAACTACGGTATCAAAATAATTTCTAAAAAATACAGAGGGCTTTATTAAAAGTGAAGCGCTATCACCTTCTACCATTTTTAGAAAGTAATGATTACAAGAACCAGGTAATAAATTAGCATTAAGTGCGATGTAAAATCCATTAGCAGCATCATGTTTAGTATCCCAAAAAACAGAATCTGACAGTGTTTTCATTTCTGCATCTAAAACAACTACATTATCTAATTGCGGATTTTCATTCCCATCGCCCAAAGCTAATAGTTTATAATAAAATCCTTTTGAATCTCTTACGTATCCTGCTACTTGCTCCTGTTTTGTACAGGCAAAACATAAAATCATCGCTAAAAAAAACAGTACTAGTTTATGAAGCATGTTGTTATTTTTGGATTGATTGTTTCACAGAGATGATTTCAATATCATAAATGATAGGCGACATGGGGGGTATTTTTTTAGAATCGCCCAACAAGCCATGTGCTAAATGTGATGGAATCAAAATCAAAGCTTTATCACCCGATTTTAAATACAGAACTGCTTTATGAATACCATCTTCAATATCTTCCATGCCAACTACAAACTCCTTGGCACCATCCGTTTTTGACGAATAACATTCTGTTCCATTTAATAAAGACACTTTATAATTAATTTTTATAATATCATTATTTTTAATAGAATCTCCTTTAGTAGAGGCTTTGTAAACATAATAACGGATACCACTTGTTGTTTTAATAAAAGGCATTTTGTGAGATTTTTGATAATAGTCCATCTCATCACTTTCTTTAACAACTACTTGTTGATTGGCTTTTACAAACTGGTTTTTAACTTTTTCTTTATTGAAGGAACTTATTTCTTCATTTTGTTTAGTAGGTTGACAAGCCAACAAGCATAAACACCATAAACAAAAAAAGCATTTATTGAAAATAGGTTGTAAACTCATTGGCGGTACTTAAAGTAATTATTTATTATCGGAAAGATTGTCTACTTCCTTTTTCACTTCCTGAATATGTTCGTGAATAGTGTTACTTATGCCTCCTGTTCCTTGCATCACATCTTTTTGGATACCATTTGTAGCATCTTTAAATTCTCTAATTCCTTTTCCAAGCGCTTTGGCAATATTTGGAACCCCTTTACCACCAAACATTAGTAAAATAACTAAAAGGATGAGTACAACCTCGCCACCACCTAAATTTAAGAATAAAACAAAAAGAGAATTCATGCCACAAAAATACAAATAAGAATATAAGAATGTGCTTTTTTATAATACAAAGCCCCACTTTTTGTTAACTAAAACGGTAGGAATTAATGATTTTATGTTATATTTTTGTGCTTATTGCCTATAATGCATTTAAGTCAATTTAACTTATATTAAAATGAAAAAAAATTACTCAACTTACACAAAAATTTTAACGAAAGAGACTTATAAAAAGACTTGCTGTCTATTCTTCTTTTTTGTAGTTCTTTTTTCTTCGAAAAATTTGGTTTCACAAACTTATTGTGCTGCCGCCGCAACATCAACAGCTGATGATGAAATATTCAATGTTACTTTCGGAACATTAAATAATTCAAGCACCTGCAGCACTACTGGAGGTACGGGTTCAGTTTTAAATATGTACAGTAATTATACAGCCATTTCGCCTCCTGTATTATTTTTTGGTAATAATTACCCTTTTTCTGTTACCGTTGGGCAGTGTGGAACTTTTGCTTATAGTGGGATAGTAGCTGCATGGATAGATTACAACCAAAATGGCGTATTTACAGATCCAGGTGAAGATATTATGACTTCGACTTACGCCCCATTTGCAATTGCAGGAACTGTAATTTCGGCGCCTACTGGAGTAACTATTCCTATTACGGCAACACCAGGAACAACGAGAATGAGAATTATAGCTACTGAATCAAGTATTGCACCTGGCCCATGTACTAACCCAACTTGGGGAGAAGTAGAAGACTATAATGTTACAATATTATCCCCAAATCCGATTGACTTAACGGTAACAGATTTATTAAAACCGATGAGCTCTAAAAATTGTTTTGGTACAGATACAATTATTGCAAGAGTTCAAAATTATGGATCAAACATTATGGATTTTGCTGTTACTCCAGCCGTTATAACAGTAAGTGTAACAGGCGCAGCTGTTAATACGTTTACATTAGCAATTAATACAGGCACTTTGGGTGTTTTTGCAACAAACAATTATACAGTTAGCACAAATTATAATATGTCTACCGTTGGAACATTTAATTTTAAAGCTTATGTAACCGTAGCTGGAGATGGAGATACTACAAACGACAGCATTATAAAAAGCATAAACAAAATTATTACACCTACACCTAATTTAGGAAACGATACATTATTTTGTAGCCTTCCTGTTATATTAAATTCAAATACAACAGCCAATTCTTATTTATGGAACAATGGTACAATTAACTCAAGTTTAAATATTACCACTCCTGGCAAATATTGGGTTAGAGCTACTAACTCAAATGGCTGTTTAAATGCAGACACTATTTTAGTTAGCTTAGGAAGTTTGCCAATTGTAACTTTAGGGCCTGATACAGCATTCTGTCAAGGGAATACGATTAATTTATATGCAGGTACTGCTGCTGGAAACAGTTTTATTTGGAGTAATGGAGCTACAACGCCTTCCATTTCAGTTAATATGACAGGCTCTTATTCAGTAGTTGTAACTAACTCTATAGGATGCCAATCGTCAGATATTATTAATGTCACTTCAAAAGCAAAGCCAGCTGTATCACTAGTATTTGCAGGACAAACCACATTTTGTAAAGATGACATTACAACAAAAGTATTAACAGAAGGTTTACCAAGTGGTGGTACTTATATTGGTGCAGCTATATCTACAAATACGTTCTCTGTAAATCAAGCAGGTCAAGGCTCTTATATCATTCTTTATTCTATTGTGGGATCTAATGGCTGTTCTAATACAGCTAAAGATACTTTAACTGTAAACGCCTGTGTTGGTATAGAAGAATTAACAGATAACATAAATTTAAATGTATATCCAAATCCTACTACAGGAATATTTACTCTAGACCTAACAACTAGTTCAGATGTAAAAGGGATAATGAGCATTACATCCATTGATGGAAAAGTAGTATTGAAGGATTTTATTGAAGGAAATGGATTAATTACTAAATCAATTGATATCTCTGATTTAGCAAATGGCATTTATTATTTAAAACTAGAAACTAAGGATACAATCAAAACTTATAAAGTTTTAAAACAATAAACTTTAACTGGTTATTTTTAAAACGTCTCAAATAATTTGAGACGTTTTTTTTGCTATTTACATTTTAATACGTTTCTTTACAGCGAATTAAATGAAAAACACTCTTTGCATAAAATTTAAGTGTAAACGTAAGGCTCGCCCGAGCCATATTTAATTTCGTGTGCCAGAATCAGGGATTGATTCACATACATTCAAAAAATCAATAAACATTCTTAAATTTAAATCTGCTTTTAAGCAGGAGTCAAAAATCATTAAATAAAATTAAAATGAATATATTAAAATTTGGAGGAACAAGTGTTGGAACCGCAGAGCGCATGAAAGCGTTAGTGAAACTTATCTCTTCGCCAGACAGAAAAATCGTTGTATTATCTGCCATGAGTGGCACAACAAATGCCTTACTTGAAATTTGTAACACACTTTATCAAAAAGACAGTCATAAAGCTAATGAACTCATCAATAAATTAGAAGCTATTTATATTAATGAAGTTGATAAATTATATAGTTCACTAGAATTTAAAACCAAAGGAAACGATTTAATTAAAAATCATTTTAATTACTTACGTTCATTTACATTAGATATGTTTACTGTAAATGAAGAAAAAGCTATTTTGGCTCAAGGCGAATTATTGAGCACTGCCCTATTCTATTTTCTTTTACAAGAAATAAAAATTCCTTCGGCTTTATTGCCAGCACTAAATTTTATGCGTATTGATGAGAATGATGAACCTCAATTAGCATACATTGAAAAAAATTTAGAAGTTGAACTAGATAAATATCCAAACATTAATTTATTTATTACTCAAGGATACATTTGCAGAAATGCTTTTGGAGAAATTGATAATTTAAAACGTGGTGGTAGTGACTATACTGCCTCCATTATCGGCGCTGCTATTAAAGCGAACGAAGTGCAAATATGGACCGATATTGATGGCATGCACAATAACGATCCACGTGTTGTTTCAAAAACGCATCCTATACACGAATTAAGTTTTGATGAAGCGGCTGAGTTAGCGTACTTTGGAGCTAAGATTTTACATCCCACTTGTATTTTGCCAGCACAAAAAAGAAACATTCCTGTTTTACTAAAAAATACAATGCAACCTGATGCACGAGGAACTCGAATTTCGAATATAGATGCTACTGAAGGATTAAAAGCTGTTGCCGCTAAAGATGGTATTTGTGCTATCAATATCAAAAGCGACCGAATGCTATTAGCACACGGTTTTTTAAGAGCTGTGTTCGAAATATTTGAACGCTACAAAACATCAATCGATATGATTACGACTTCAGAAATTGCAGTATCGTTAACGATAGATAATACCAAACATTTAAAAGAAATTACCAAAGAGTTAGAAGAATTTGCAAATGTTGAAATTGAACAAGAGCAAAGTATTATTTGTATTGTAGGAAACTTACCGAAGGATAAAGCAGGATATGCTTTTAAAGTTTTAGAATCTTTGAAAGATATTCCATTACGAATGGTATCTTATGGTGGCAGCTCTAACAACATTAGTGTATTAGTAAATTCTATTCATAAAAAAGAAGCACTTGTAGCTTTAAACAAAGGATTGTTCGGATATTAAAAAAGACTTAAAAGACATTTAGACAAAAGGGATTCAGACGCAAATTTTTCTGGCAGTCTACACGGAGTTGAAGACAATTAATTAATTAAAAAAAATAAAATGTTAAAAGAAGAACATATAAAAAACATATCCCAATATAAAACACCGTTTTATTATTATGATTTGTCGCTGCTTCAACAAACAGTAGATGTGGTTAAAGCAGAAAGTTCAAAATATAATTATCATGTGCATTATGCGTTTAAGGCAAATACCAATTCCCGAATTATTGAATTAATTCAAAAAAGTGGATTAGGTGCCGATTGCGTGAGTGGCAATGAAGTGAAATGTGCTATAGAAAATAAATTTGATTCATCAAAAATTGTATTTGCTGGTGTTGGCAAAAGTGATGATGAAATTAATTACGGTTTAGATAAAAACATTTTTTGCTTTAATTGTGAAAGCCTGCAAGAGTTGGAGGTATTAAATGAAATGGCTGTATTGAAAAATAAAATGGCTTCAATTGCTTTACGTATAAACCCAAATGTTGATGCGCATACTCATAAATACATTACAACTGGGTTAGAAGAAAATAAATTCGGAATTAATCCTTACGAATTTGAAACAGTAATTGAGACATTAAAAAAACTACCAAACTTAAAACTGATTGGTTTACATTTTCATATTGGTTCACAAATAACCGACTTATCTCCTTTTAAAAAATTGTGCTCGCGAGTAAACGAAATCAATACTTATTTTTTTAATAAGGGCTTTGATTTGCCAATTATTAATGTTGGTGGAGGCGTTGGAATTAATTACCATGAACCTGATAAAAATGCAATCATAGATTTCGCATCCTACTTTAAAGTATTTAACGACTTTATTGAATTAAGAAAAAATCAGGAATTACATTTTGAATTAGGGAGAGCTATTGTAGCACAATGTGGAAATTTGATAAGCAAAGTATTATATATAAAAAACGGCATCAATACCAACTTCGCTATTTTAGATGCTGGTATGACGGAGTTAATTCGTCCTGCTTTATATCAAGCCTTTCATGTTATTGAAAATATTTCTTCTCAAGAAAAAAACGTAATCAAATACGATGTAGTTGGTCCAATTTGCGAAAGCAGTGATTGCTTTGGCAAAGCAGTTGAATTACCAGAAACAAAACGTGGCGACATCATTGCTATTAGAAGTGCCGGAGCATACGGAGAAGTAATGGCTAGCCGTTATAATTTAAGAGACGATGTAAGAAGTTATTTTAGTGAGTAAAAGGGGCGGTGACTTCGATAGCCTCAGTCACCAATTGAAACTTCGGGGACTGAGGCTCTCGAAGTTCCAATTATTAAGTTTTTTGTTTTTTCTTCTTAGCTGCCGGAAATAAAATATTATTTAATATCAATCTATATCCTGGTGAATTAGGATGCAAACTTAAATCAGTTGGTGGATCCTCTACTCTATGCTCATAATCTTCAGGGTCATGGCCTCCATAAAATGTCCAAGTACCTTTGCCATGGTCGCCATGAATATAACGTGCTTCGTTATAAGCTTTAGCTTCACCTAAAATTAAAATATTTTTCTTGATAAAGGTTTTTGTAAAAGCGGTGGTTTGTCCGTAAAAACCTTTGATAGTTTGCTCGTGATTTTGACACAACATGGTTGGCACCGGATCCCATTTAGCCGAAAATTCAAATAAAGTAAATACATCATTATCTTTTGTCATACCATATTGTCTTCTTGGTGTAGTAGCATCAATAGTTGAAAACTCGTACTCATAAGGATTAGTGCTTAATTGATATTTTTCAAAAGCATAGCCTTTTGTGTAATCAATTTTTTTATTCATTGCGGCATCCGCAGCATCATGGTCAAACATCGATTCACAAATATCAATACCTTCTGCTGCTAAGGCTATATCATAACTATCTGTTGCGCTACACATGGCAAACAAAAAGCCCCCTGTAAATACATAATCATTAATTTTTTTTGCTACTGCTAATTTTAACTGGGATACTTTTGTGAAACCTAATTTTTTAGCCCGCTCTTCGTTATCTTTTACTTCGTTTTGATACCAAGCTGTTTGATGAAAAGACGCCCAAAATCGCCCATACTGACCTGTGAAATCTTCGTGATGTAAATGCAACCAATCATAATCCTTTAGTTTATCTCCAATTATTTCTTCATCATATACTACATCATATGGTATTTCCGCATACTTCAATACCAGTGTTACCGCATCATCCCAAGGTTGTTTTATCTTTGGAGAATAAACTGCTATCCTCGGGGCTTTCTCTAATTTAACGGCGTCTTGGTTAACTTCCGGATTGGAGATATCTGATAATATGCCATTAGATTGAGCATCAGAAATAATTTCGTAACTAATGCCTCTAATGGTGCACTCTGTGGTAACTGGTTTTGAATTTGGAATCAAAAAACTTCCGCCGCGGTAATTAGTTAACCATTGTATTTCTAATTCGCCTTTCAATGCCCAGTAAGCAATTCCATAAGCTTTCAAATGATTTTTTTGGGTGTCATCCATCGGAATCAAAATATAACTACTAAAAGCCTTAATAGTTAATAATAAAAATATGGGTAGCAAAAACAATTTTCTCATTTCAAGTTCTAAGTTAAGGAATCATTTTTTTAATAGGAGTTAATAGCTGTTAAAATTATTATTGTTTTTTAACCACATAGAACATAGTTTTTTTATTCGAAAAGAGAAGGCTGACAAAGAAAACTACGTTTTACATAGTTAACTACGTGCAAAAACATGTTTTCTATCTTTCGACTTTAGCGGTTGTAGTTTTCCTATGTTTCTATGTGGTTATTTGTTCTAATATTTAACCATGATAAACTCTTGAAAACACAATCAACTCATTATTTATCTGTAAAACTTCTCCAACTGATAAATCATCTTCGCCATTTACTCGCCTTGTGTATTCCATAAACACTTGTTCGTCATCTGCTGTTAATTTTATAACCTCATATTGCAAACTAGGCAATCTATCAAAAGCATCTTTCCACCATTCTCTTAAGGCTTGTTTTCCTTTAATTAAACCAAGAGTTTCTGGTATTCTTATTTTTAATTTCGGACTATAATGTTGGGCATTATCATCATAAAGAGCTAATAATTTTTCTAAATCATGTTCATTAAAAGCTTCAAACCATTTAACGGCAATTTGTTTGTTATTTTGTGCGGACATATTAATGACTATTTTTTACTTTCTATTGGTTTTGTGTTTTCATTTAATGTTCTAGGGCTTTCTCCTGTCGCTCTGATTTTGCCTCTTATTCTAACTCTACAACCTGCCAAAACTACTAATCCAATAATTAAGATTGTCAAAAAATTCAATTTTTTATTTTGCAGATATGAAATAAAACGATCAACTTTTCTATCTGTTTTTACATCCCAACTATTAAAAGTTCCACATGTTTTTTCTGATGATTTTACTTTTAAATATAAGGCAATTTCATCAGGAGTTTTATGAGTAAAATCAATCACTGAGGTTTGGCAAACTTTGCAAAACTGACCTTTCCCATCTGGAATTACTGAATCCAAATTTACTTTACAAGGTGTTTTTATTTCAATAATTGCTTTTTTCATTAGCCTCTTTATTATACACAAGTTACGAAAAAATACTATTTTTAGTATGTGTATAAAGATTATTTTTAATAAACTATTATTAACCTAAACCTCTTTATATTTAAACTGTTAATATTAATATGGGATATAAGAGTTTAAAAGACTGTTTAGATGATTTGGATAAAAACAATCATCTTATTAAAATAAAAGAAGAAGTTGATCCAAATTTAGAAATGGCAGCTATTCATTTGCGTGTTCACGAAATGGGTGGGCCAGCCTTACTATTTGAAAATGTAAAAGGAACTGAGTTTAAATGTGCGTCTAATATTTTTGGAACGCTAGATAGAAGCAAATTTATTTTCAGAGACACTCTTGAGAAAATTCAAACACTCATTGAAATAAAAAACAATCCTGTTAAAGCACTTAAAAATCCTTTTAAATATGCTCATGTAGCTTTAACTGCCTTATCAGCTTTGCCGTTAAAAAATCCATTATCAAAACCCGTTTTGTTTAAAGAAACCACCATTGATAAAATTCCTTTAATTAAACATTGGCCAATGGATGGTGGAGCCTTCGTAACGCTTCCGCAAGTATATAGTGAAGATGCAGACAAACCAGGGATTATGAATTCCAATTTAGGTATGTATCGCATCCAATTAAACGGCAATGATTATGTTTTAAATAAAGAAATTGGATTACATTATCAATTGCATCGTGGCATTGGTGTGCACCAAAGTAAAGCCAATAAATTAGGTAAGCCTTTAAAAGTATCTATTTTTATTGGCGGCCCACCAAGTCATTCGGTAGCTGCCGTGATGCCATTGCCAGAGGGATTAAGCGAAATGACTTTTGCTGGTGCTTTGGGTAATAGAAGATTTAGATATACTTATCAAGATGGATTTTGCGTGAGCACGGATGCTGATTTTGTGATAACTGGCGAAGTATATCCAAACGAAAATAAACCGGAAGGTCCGTTTGGAGATCACTTAGGTTACTATAGTTTAAAACATGATTTCCCGTTAATGCGCGTGCATAAAGTATATCATAGAGAAGATGCCATTTGGCCATTTACGGTTGTTGGTCGTCCACCACAAGAAGACACAAGCTTTGGACAAATTATACATGAACTAACAGGTGATGCCATTAAACATGAATTACCTGGTGTAAAAGAAGTGCATGCTGTTGATGCCGCTGGAGTTCATCCATTATTATTAGCAATTGGTAGCGAGCGTTACACGCCTTATAGTCAAACAAAACAACCAGCAGAATTGTTGACTATTGCCAATCATATTTTAGGTAAAGGACAACTGAGTTTAGCTAAATATTTATTTATTACAGCTGATGAAACAAATACTTCGACAAGCTCAGCAATAAAAATTTCTACACATCATGAGGCTGAGTTTTATCAATACATGTTGGAGCGAATTAATTTAAAACGTGATTTGCATTTTTATACAAATACTAGCATCGATACATTAGATTATAGCGGAACTGGGTTAAATAGCGGAAGTAAATTAGTTGTGGCTGCATACGGAGATAAAATAAGAAGTTTAGAGTTTAAAGTTTCTGGTACATTAACTGAATTAAACTCTTTCAAAAATCCACAAACAGTTTTTCCTGGCGTATTAGTTTTGCAAGGAAATAAATTTGAATCATACGAAAAAGCAAAACTAGAATTCGAAAATTTTAACGAAGAAGTAA
>JBKJPW010000225.1:0-24694 GCA_046594225.1 Bacteroidia bacterium | reverse complement strand
CAATGCGCCCAAGAAATTTAAAAATAAATACAAATAAGAATCGGCTGTAATAATTTTAAGAAGGTTCAATCCAAACCCAATAAGTAAAATACTTACCCCAGTGGTTGCGATCCAATCCGATACACTCATTATTGATTATTTACAAAATGCTTGTAAAATAATGGAATGGTTTCAATTCCTTTGTAGTAATTAAATAAACCATAATGTTCGTTTGGCGAATGTAAGCCATCGCTATCTAAACCAAAACCAAACAAAATACTGTCCATTCCTAATTCTTTTTTAAATAAAGCAACAATGGGGATACTTCCTCCGCTACGTGTTGGCACAGGCTTTTTGCCATAAGTTTCTTGCATAGCTTTACTAGCGGCAATAAATCCTTTTGAGTCAATAGGAACAACAACAGGCTCTCCACCATGATGCGCTGTTACTTTTATTTTCACTGATTTTGGAGCAATGCTTTCAAAATGTTTAATGAACAAATTACTAATTTCAGTTGAACTTTGATTAGGTACCAAACGCATCGATATTTTTGCAAAAGCTTTTGAAGGCAAAACAGTTTTAGCTCCTTCGCCTGTATAGCCTCCCCAAATACCATTTACATCTAACGTTGGACGAATGCCAGTTCTTTCATTAGTGCTATATCCTTTTTCGCCACGCTCTTCATCAATATTCAAATCATTTTTAAAATCATTTAAATCAAAAGGTGCTTTTGCCATTTCAGCTCTCTCGGAATCACTTAATTCTTGAACCTTATCATAAAAACCTGGAACGGTGATATAATTATTTTCATCGTGACAAGATGCAATGAGTTTGCATAAAATATTGATGGGGTTAGCAACTGCTCCTCCATACACACCGCTATGTAAATCTCTATTTGGTCCAGTAACTTCAACTTCCATATAAGCTAAGCCTCTTAATCCACTGTCGATACTAGGAATATCATTAGCGATAACCGAAGTATCTGAAATTAAAATAACATCTCCTTTTAATTTTTCTTTATTTTCAATAATCCAAGGTCCTAAATTTGGCGAACCAACTTCTTCTTCTCCTTCAATCATAAACTTTACATTGCAAGGCAAAGTGTTTGTTTTTATCATTGTTTCAAATGCCTTCACATGCATATACATTTGGCCTTTATCATCACAAGCACCGCGAGCAAAAATGGCTCCTTCAGGGTGAACTTCTGTTTTTTTAATAACGGGCTCAAATGGTGGCGAATCCCATAAATCAAGTGGTTCTGCTGGCTGCACGTCATAATGCCCATAAACCACTACAGTGGGTTTTGATTGATCAATTATTTTTTCGCCATAAACTACTGGATAGCCTTTAGTTTGACAAATTTCAACATTATCTGCGCCAGCTTCAATTAAGCGTTTTTTAACCGCTTCGGCCGTTTTATCCATATCCAATTTATGCTCTGCTTTAGCACTTATTGAAGGGATTTTTAGTAGTTCTAATAACTCGTTTAAAAAGCGTTCTTTATTAGAATTAACGTAGGATTGTATCTGATTTAGTTCCATTGTTGTAGAATTTTTGCACTAATGTACTTTTTTTATTTAAATGGTGCTTTTTTTGTTTAGGAAGCCCATTTGACCGACTGAAAAATTTGTTAATTACTTGTTTATAGCTTATTTTTAATGCATGAGACTATTATCTACTATAACAATCGCTTCTGCTTTTTTTGCTAATTCTCTAAAAGCGCAATTAACTACCACTCAAACTTTAACTCCACAACAATTAGTACAAAATGTACTATTAGGTAGCGGTGTAACAGCCACTAATATTACTTATACTGGTGATGCTTTACAAATTTCACAGTTTTTTGCGACCACAACTACTAGCCTGGGAATTGCATCAGGAGTTTTGTTAAGCACCGGCAACTCTTTAAGCTCATCGGCAGTTGGCCCTCAAGGTCCTAATAGTGGAGGGTCAACCTCTACAAATTTTAATACACCAGGTGATGCTGATTTAAATGGGATTTCAACTGCTTCTACCGAAGATGCTGCTTTTTTAGAATTTGATTTTATTCCAACAGGTGACTCTATAAAATTCAGATATTGCTTCGGATCAGATGAGTATCCTGAATTTGCGCCTAGTAATTATAATGATGTTTTTGCTTATTTTTTATCTGGCCCTAATCCGTCTGGTGGAAATTACACTAACTTAAATATTGCCTTAATTCCTGGCACAACTACCCCTGTAACAATAAATAATGTAAATGCTACGACAAATAATTTTTATTATAGAAGTAACACTGGTAATGTTATTGATTGCGAATTTGATGGCGTTACAAAAGTCATGTTTGCTTTAGCTAAAGTAATATGCGGACAAACTTATCACATCAAAATTGCAATTGCAGATGCCGGAGATGCGGCATACGATTCGGGAGTTTTTTTAGAAGCTGGTTCATTTAGCAGTTTACCTCCTTTAAATGTATATACAACAAACTCTAACTCCAATATACCAGATTCAATTTTGGTTGAAGATTGTAATACCTATTGTGCTTATTTTATTAGAAATGGGAACTTAGCAAATGTAGACTCATTTAATTTACAAGTTACCGGCAATGCTTTACTTGGAACAGATTATATTCAAAGTGGTAATGCGGGCTTTACTTGGCCAACAAAATTAATTTTTGCTGCTGGGCAAGACACTATTAAGTTTTGTAATATTATAGCATTGCAAGACAACTTAATAGAAGGAACTGATACACTTTCGTTCCAGATGGCAAGTTTTGCCACAAGCACATTATCCTGCTTATCGTCAAATGTTATAAAATTTAATTTGTATATAAAAGATTACACGCCAATTACAATTGGTCAAAACAACACCTCCGTTTGTACTGGTAATTCAATTACGTTAAATGCCTCGGCTACAAATGGATATGCTCCTTATACTTATACGTGGACAGCCCCTGCTGTTAATACAGCCACGTTTAATACTGGTCCTATTAACTCTACTCAAATTTTTACCATAACCGTTAATGACATTTGTAATAAACCTATTACCAAACAAATTACTATTGATACCGTATCTACCCCTACTGTAATAAGTACAAATACTACTATTTGTATTGGAACAACCGCTTCTGTTACGGCATCGGGAGCTACAACTTACACGTGGAGCAATGGCGCTGTTAACGATACATTATTTGTAAGTCCATCTGTTAATACAACATATACTGTTATTGGAGCTAACGGTGCTTGTACAAATTCAGCGGTTTCAACTGTAAGTGTTGTTGGCATAACATTATCGATAAGCGGAAATAATAATTTATGTTTAGGGCAAAGCACCACTCTTACCGCATCAGGTAGCAGCACAACATATACTTGGAGTAATGGGTCTAATAATAATTCCATCACCGTTTCGCCAACAGATACAATCATATATACTGTAACGTCAATTGTTGCATCCTGCTCAAATATAGCAGTATATCCTGTAAATGTTACGCCACCACCAACACTTACGGTTTCTGGCACGCCTTATTGTGCAGGGCAAACAACTACAGTTACAGCAACAGGGGCAAATAGTTACACTTGGAGTAGTGGTCAAACAACAAGCACTATTAGTGTGTCGCCTATTGGCAATACGATATATACCGTTACGGGTTCAAGTATTCCTTCATGTACGAGTAGTATTGCATTTACTCCAAGCTTAATAACTACAGCGCCACAAATCATTAATACATCGCCTAACATTTTTTGTTTAGATTCTACAATGGCAATTACCGTTAGAATAGTGGGTGGTAACGATCCCTATAATGTTAGTTGGATAATTCCACCTGGCGGTATTGTGCCGTTTGATACTACTTATTATACTTATTATTTTACACAAAGTAATGCTCCATCCGCTGGCACTTATACTATCATTGTTACCGATCAATGTTTATATACCGATACGTTAGCTATAGATATAAATTCTATTAATTGCAGTATTATTATACCTAATGTAGTAACGCCTAATGGAGATGGTGTGAATGACTTTTTTAGAATAAATGGATTAGAAAATTTTCCAGGCTCAACCCTAACCGCCTATAATAGATGGGGAAATAAAATTTACAATAGTGATGATTATAAAAATGATTGGTCTCCTAATGTAAGTGATGGTACATATTTTTATATCGTTAACTTATCTGATGGCAGAAAGTTTAATGGATTTTTTGAAGTATTTAAAAACTAAAAAATTTTTAAACTAAGGACATATTTGATTATCATTTTCGCGCTGCTATTTAAAGTAGCAGAAGCAACTCATATTGTTGGAGGTGAAATTTATTATGAAAATTTAGGTGGGGATAATTATAAAATATCCATGAAGGTGTACAGAGATTGTATAAATGGAGTGCCTCCTTTTGATGGTTTCCCGAACAGTAATGGAAGTATTACCCCAGCTTATTTCACCATTTATGATGTGTTTGATAATCCCATCATATCTAGTACGTTTAATGCTATTTCATTTTCGACGGTTCCACCAACAAATAATAGTCCCTGTGCTCCAACCACCGCGGGTAATGCTTGTGTAGAAGAAGCTTTGTATGAAAAAATCGTGTACTTGCCTCCTTCTATTGGTGGTTACTATGTAGTTTACCAAAGATGTTGCAGAAATGGAACCATTTTAAATTTAGTAAATCCAGGTAATGTTGGAGCTACTTATTGGGAACATATTCCGGGGCCAGAAGTTGTTTCAAGCAATAGCAGCCCTCGCTTCACAAACCGTCCTCCAATTTACATTTGTGATGGCATTCCTATTGCCTTTGATCATATTGCTTCAGATCCAGATGGAGATTCTTTAGTTTATAGTTTATGTAACCCATTTAATGGATTAGATGCTTGTTGTCCAATAATAAATACAAATCCTCCCTTAGTTCCTACTTCACAATGCTCTAGTCCTCCTTCATCCTGTCCAAATGTTAACACACCTCAACCTTATTTTAGCGTTCCGTTTATTGCGCCATATAGCTCTTCTTACCCAATGGCATCTAGCCCGGCTATAAATATAAATCCAATAACTGGCTTTTTAGATGGTGTACCAAACATTCAGGGACAATGGGTTGTAGGTGTTTGTGTAAGCGAATATAGAAATGGACAACTCATTGGTGTACATCACCGTGATTTTCAATTTAATGTTATTCCATGTCCCTTTGTGGTTGTAGCGGATATTATTTCTCAAACAACTACTAATAATGGGCAAGGCACCGGCTATTGTAACGGATTTACTATTTCGTATGCAAATAACAGTTTTAATGGAAGTTCTTATCATTGGGATTTTGGAGACCCATCAACATTAGCCGACACATCTAACGTTTACAACCCCACCTATACATTTCCTTCGCCAGGAGATTATACCGTGACTTTAATTGTTAACCCTAATAATTCATGTGGCGATACTGCTTATGAAGTTTTTCATGTGGATTCTCTAATCCTTCCCGATTACCTCAGCCCAAGCTCACAATGTTTTTTAGGTAATAGTTTTGATTTTGTTGGTGGTGGTCAATATCCAGGAAATGGGGTTATAAATTGGAACTTTGGGCCAAATGCTTCGCCACAAAGTGCAAACACTGTATCGGTAACCAATGTCACATACAGTATGCCAGGAGATTACCCAGTTGTGTTTACGGTTACTAAAAACGGTTGCTCGGCCTCCGCTACTGAAACTATAACTGTTTGGGAAAGTCCTATAGCATCTATTGGCACATTTCCAACTGTAGGTTGCAACCCTTTAAGTATTACTTTTACAAATACCAGTACTTCAGGAACTCCCATGACTATTTTATGGCAGTTTAGTGATGGTACTACTTCTACTGCTCAAAACCCAACGCATATTTTCAGTCCTGCTGGTATTTATGGGTTCTCTTTATCAATTAGCACAAGTCAAAATTGTGTTGATACCAGTCAGGTTCTTTCTGCTAATAGTGTTACTGTAATTACAACACCTATTGCTGACTTTAATTATGTATCCGCTTCGGGCATGTGTTTTAATAATAATAACTTTTCATTTGCCAATAGCTCACTGCTACTTGGGCCAGGGGGTGTATTATTGTGGAATTTTGGAACAGCTGCTTCTACTCAAACATCAAGTGCCCAAACCATTTCGAATATTACTTATAGTATTGCAGGTATTCACCCCGTAACATTAATTGCACTAGATAATAATTGTTCCGATACAATTATAAAACCTATTTCACTATTCGAAAACCCAATAGCATCTATAAGTCCAATTGTGAATCTTGGTTGCGATCCAATGTCTATTCGTTTTATAAATACCAGCACTTCGGCATCTAGCTTGAGTTATTTATGGAGTTTTAGTGATGGAACAATTTCAACTGAATCAAGTCCAACACACGTGTTTAGCCCATCGGGTACTTATGATTATACATTGAGCATACAAACAACTAGTCAATGTATAGACAGTAGCCAGATTGTATCCGTATCTAGTATTACTGTAAATCCTTCACCAGTGGCAAGCTTTACTGCAACCCCTATATTAACAACTATTTTTGATCCAGCTATTTTCTTTTCTAACTTATCTCTTACAACAGATATTGTAAGTTGGTATTATAATTTTGATGACGGAACTGGTTCTTATGATGTGAACCCAATTCATACATATACCATGTGGGGTGATTATTATGTTACACAAACCGTTACTAATGCTTATGCCTGTCCAAATACAGCAACTTTGTTGATTCGTGTTTTACCTGAGTTTAGATTTTGGATTCCAAATGCGTTTACTCCTGAAAAGAAGGATGACTTAAATGATGTTTTTAAGCCACTTGTTATTGGCGTAGAAGATTATGTATTTATGATTTTTGACAGATGGGGAGAATTAATTTATCAAACCAGCGACACATCATCCGGATGGAATGGCACTTTCAAAAACATGGCGTGTACCGACGATGTGTATATTTGGAAATGTGAATTCAAAAACATTGTAACCAGAGAATACGAGTCGCATATTGGACACGTGACATTGGTGAGGTAAATGCTTTGAATTAATAAGAAATTGTTCATAATCCCTGTTACTTTTTATATTTTATCGTAAAATTTTACTTTCTTTTGTTACGTGAACATTTTATTTACAAAAATACGCGACAAGCATGCGCTATGGTACAAGGGCATTGTATTTGCATTTTGTGTAATAGTATGTACTTATTTATTGCCAAAAAGTAACTCTTCTCAAACAAATCAAATTAATGTTGGAGATACTTGGCTAAATTCCGATTTGATATCTACTATTGATTTTTTGGTTAAAAAAACAAATGCTGAAATAGCGAGCGAAAAAAAAGAGGAAAAAAATCAAATTGTCTACTTCAAAAAAACTTCTGAAAATACAGCGAATTTATTATCTCATTTATCCGATTTACCTCACGATAAAGCAGTTTCTGTAAAATTAATTTTAGACAGCATATTACACATTGGCGTTTATTTTCCTTCTAAACAAATTCAATATCAAGATTCTGTGATATATGTAGTAAACAACAATGAAGTTACATTGATTCAAAAACAAAAGTTATTCGATAAACAAAAAGTAAATAAAATTTTAACAGAAACAATACAGGACGAAAGAATCATCAACTTAATTTTATCTGAATTAAAGCCAAATATTGTTTACGATGAAATGCTGTCGAACGAAATGGCTACTGAAGAGCCCGATATAAATTATATATATAAATCGAAAATTGCAAAGGGGGATGTTTTATTACATAAAAACGACCTTGTTGCCGAAGAACAAGTTCAGGTGTTAAGGAGTTACAATCAGGCATTATTAGAGCAAGAAAATGAGTCTCCACAATTATCAATTATTGCAGGACAGTTTTTAGCATGCGTTTTGGTATTAGGAATTATGATGTTGTTTTTAGCCTTTTTTCGAAAAACAATATTTAGCCAAAACACACAAGTGACATTTATATTTTTAGTCATTTTATTGATTATTATTATTACAAGTATTGTGGTTAAATATAATATCAATTATGTGTACGCTGTTCCTTTTTGTTTAGTGCCTATTTTAATACGTGTATTTTTTGATAGTAGAACTTCTTTATTTAATTTTTTAAATATTATTTTAATCTGTGCTTTTTTTACACCTGATAAATTTGAGTTTGTGTTTATCCAATTAATTGCTGGTATTGGAACTATTTTTAGTGTGGCAGATATGGGTAAGCGCTCTAAATTATTTGTATCAGCCTTATTAACATTTGTATTTTATGTACTAGCTTATGTAGCTTATCATTTAATAAATAGTACGCCACAGGCCATTAGTAATTTACAAAATTATGTGCCGTTTTTATTAAGTAGTGTATGCGTTCTATTTTCATTTCCCTTAATTTATATATTTGAAAAGTTATTTGGATTTGTATCTGACTTTACGCTTTTGGAATTATGCGATTTAAACTCCCCATTGTTACGCCAACTTTCTCAAAAAATACCTGGAACATTTCAACACTCCTTGCAGGTAGCTAATTTAGCTGAAGAAGCCTGTTATAAAATTGGAGGGAATGCCCTATTGGTAAGAACTGGTGCCATGTACCATGATATTGGTAAAATGAGTAACCCTCGTTTTTTTACAGAAAATCAGGTAGGAGAAGTTAGTCCGCATGAAGATTTATCGTCAGAAGAAAGTGCTCAAATTATTATTGGGCATGTTATTAAAGGTGTTGAAATAGCAAAAGAAAATAAATTACCAGAGGCTGTTATTGATTTTATTAGAACGCATCACGGTACAACCACTACACGTTATTTTTTACACAACTATAAAAAGGAGCATGAAGGTGAAATCATAAACGAAGATTTATTTAGATATCCGGGGCCAATTCCGTTTAGCAAAGAAACCGCTATTTTAATGATGGCTGATGGTGTAGAAGCATCTTCAAGAAGTTTAAAAAAATATGATGCAATTGCCATTGATGAATTAGTTGATAGAATTATCAATCATCAGATTAATGAAAATCAATTTATGAATGCTGATATTACATTTAGAGATATCAATCAAATAAAAAAGATTTTCAAAAAACGTTTAATGAATATTTATCATGTAAGGATTGAATATCCTAGATAAATTTTAGTAACACTTTTTTAATAGTGCTGTTATTTTCTTTAGGGCTTTAACGTCAATATCTTTTTCGGCATCAATTCTAAAAACTTTAATTTGTTTTCTCCCCTCACTCATTAATTTTGGGTGTTCTACTTGGTAACCTTTTACAAAGCCAATATAAATTTCGTGATTTCTTTTAGCGCTATAAGAAAGATAGGCAAACCATTTACCCTTATAATAATAAAACGGCGTGTTAAATTTCCAATTTTCCTGTAAGTATACTTCTTCAATAAAAAATTGACGTAAAAACAACAAAGTTGATTGTTGTGGCTCTGGTATTTTTAGAAAGAAACTATCTAAAGATTGCTCCATTTATTTTAGAAATCTCGATAAAAGTTATGGATACTACTTTTTATTCCAAAATAAATATATGGAGACTGCAATTCATAGTTTAAATCATCCTTTACGCTGCGTTGAATGTATCCTAACTCAAAACGTAAGTTCATTTGAGGAATAGCATAGTAAGTGAATTTAATGTCACTCTGCATTAGTTTCATTTTATTGCCCTGTGTGGTTTTGTGTCCGTATTCGTAAGGTCTTGTAACATAACTCACAAAAATATTTTGTCCTAAATTAGAGCCAAATGCATCCATACCTATAACTGCTGATATTCCTTGAAAACTCAACATCCAACGATTAGCTCTATAGCTAGCAGAGGCTAAATACTCTTTAAAATTTGCTCCAAAGGGATGTGCCAATGCCTGGCCATAATTAGAATAGTTTTGTTGTACACTTCCGTGTGTATAAGTGTAAGGTCGTACTTGATTATATTCTAATTGCAACGAAAGTCCTTTTACTTTAAATGCATTAACGTATTTAGCTCCAAATTGCCAACCTTGTTTATTAGCCCACCAGCCTTTACGAGCTTTAATTTCTTTAAAGAAAAATTCATCAGCTACTGCTTGTGCATATAATTTTAAGCTATTAAATACTTTAACTGATGCGTTTAGTCCCATCATTGAATTATCTGGCGACCCAACCGAGTATTCTTGAGGACGATAAAACACAATCGGGTTTAAATAATTTACATCAAATGTTCTTACGCGATTTGTGTCAGTTCCTTGCCAAATAACGTTTTCAAAAAAGGAAATATTTAAATTTTTCAGTGCATTAAAACTTAGGTAATGAAATGTACCATATTTATTTTGTAAACTTTTTTTGGAGCCATCGTATCTCGAAAAATCCTGCATCCAAGAATACCAAACATTATACTGAATTCGCCATATATTTGCGTTGATACCAAAATATGGATTAGCATTAGAAAAATCAGATAGCAGCAACGAACGATATCCATCTCCTACAAAATGTTTATCCTTACCAACCTGAAAATTAAATGTTTTGTTGGGGCTATAAGAAACATATCCTGTTATATTAGAAAAACTATAGCTTCCATCCGTGTTTTTAAATGCTCTTCCAAGTCCTGGAATTAATCCAGTGGTTTGAATAACAGTATCTGTAAATCCAGGATAAGTTACTCTTCCTCCAATAGCAGTCAGGGCAAAGGTAAAATCGTTATTAATATTTAATTTAACATGCGCTCCTCCAAATGTTTCCGATACAAATTTTGAAGACAATGCATCGTAGCCTCCTTGCAAATCAATTAAAGGTAATACTTGGAAATTATATTGATTATGTTTATTTGGTCCTTCATTAAAAGTTTTACTCAAAAAAAAGTTTTTAATTGGGTAGTGTAAATAGCTAATGGCCGTATCTGAAAAATTTGGAAGGCTTGCCGAAAGGTAAGGTTTAAAAGATGAGTGAAGTTCGAAACTAGGGTTTGTAATATCCCAAGTATCAATTGTTTGTTGCGTTTCCTGATTAATGAAAATGTTCTGAGCCTGAGGGTCGTTTTGTGCAGAAATAGAAAATGAAACAAAAAGTAACATAGTAAAAATACTACGAGTCATATTCAAAAAAACTATCTCCGCTTTTTTTTTCAAGTTTACTCTGACTTATTTAGTTTTCTACGTTGAGCTGCTTGATACGAAAAATGCACAAACAGAATAAATAACCCACTACAGGCTAAAACAGCTAATAACGACAAACTAGGGTTTAAAAAGTAACTTAATAAAGACGCTGTCACGGTAAAAAAACTATATACATAAATAATTATAACCGTTTTAGCGTGTGAATATCCGCAATCTAATAAACGATGATGTAAATGGTTTCTATCTGCCGCAAAAGGCGATTGTCCTTTAGCTGCTCTGATGATAAAAATTCTGAGTGTATCAGTTAAAGGATAAGTTAATGCTGCAATTACAATAATTGGTTTTGAAATATGAATCCAAAAATCGTTTAATCTGGTTAAAGGATACTCTATTAATTTTATACTTAACACACAAATAAACATTCCAATAATTAGTGAACCACTATCTCCCATGAATATTTTTGCTGGTGAAAAATTGAAAATTAAAAAGCCTAATAAAGCTCCTGACAAAGAAAAAGAAAGAGACGCTAAGGTATATTCATTAGCAAAAATAAACCATACACCAAAAACAGAAGAAGCAATAAATCCAACACCGGCAGCTAATCCATCAATCCCATCAATTAAATTCATTGCATTTACTACTACTATGTATGTAAATAAAGATAAAAAGACACTTCCCCATTGAGGTATTTCATCAATGCCGAAAACACCATGTAAGCCTGTAATTCTAATATCGCCCATTAATACTAAAATTAATCCCACCAAAATATTAGCAAATAATTTTTTAACCGGAGAGGTTCCAATGATGTCATCTTTAACTCCAACAAAAAATAATACTAAACTTGTTGCTACCAATATTTTAAATTCTTTTACAGATTCATAAATTTGATCATACTCATGTAAGTCATCAATGTTATACCATAGCGAAAAAGAGAATAATGTAGCGGCATAAATAATAATACCGCCAATAGTAGGAACAGCTCTTTTATGAACCTTTCTGTCTTCTGTTGGTAAATCAATTAGACGTTTAAGTACCGCCACTTTAATAAGCGCTGGTGTTGAATATAGAACAACTGCAAAAGCGGTAATAAATACTAAAATTAATATTGCCATATCTTATATTTAAAAATCGTAATAGGTATTATATAAATTTGATTTTAAGCTAATGGTATAAAAGGTTGTTTTATTATCAGAAGCATTAAATCCATCAAAATCTTGAAATCTATAATTATACCCTAAAGATACATTAAAATTATATGCTGGATTAATGGTATAACCCAATTGAATTTTAGTAATAGTGTTATTATACAGCGCATATTTATTTAGGGTAATCCACTGCAAATTTAATTTTGCATTTAAAAAAGCTCTACGGTATTTATAGTCGCCCAGTAAAACTAATTCCTTACCATAACCTGGCGTATATGCTAAATTTTGGTTATAGTGCGAAAAACTTTGATTACTATACGTTCCAAAAGGACTATTATATGAACCTTCCGTAACATCGTTGTACTCTGCTTGTAACATAAAGTTTTTTAATGTAAAGGCGTCAAAATATTTAGCTCCTACTTGATACCCAAATGCATTTCCTACAACAAACGTATTACTAAAATCATCTCCCATAAATTGTCCGTAAACGGAAATTTTATTCGTCAATTTAATATTTGCTGTTGCGCCAACCACAATGTTATTCTTATTATTTAATCCATAAAATCCAAGATTTGTAAAAATAACAGGGTTAAAGTATTGCCAGTCTAAATGTTGGCGATTCATACTGTCGGCAGCATTCCATATCATTCCCTGAAACAGACCCACATTAATTCGTTTGTTGACGTTATAACTTAAGTATTGAAAAGACACTGCTTTTTTTTGAAATAACGGCTCTGTGTATTTTGGTGTAATAGCTCCCCCCGTTGTTAAATTCATTAATACAGCATAAATATTAGTATACTGCAATTTTCCTTTCAACCATTCTGAAGTAACTCGCAGATAAGGATAATTAAATGCGTTATCGCTTAATAATATTGAACGATAACCATTTCCGATTTTTTGTTTTCCATGACCAAGCTGAATGTTCAATTTTTTAATTGGTTGGTACGATATAAAACCAGAAGAAAAAGCGTAATCATAGCCCGTTGTTTTAAAAACTTTATAACGTCCTTGCCCAGGAACAACCCTAGTTTGATTATTGAAATTAGAAATATAATAAGGAAACTGACTTTGGTTTTCCGAAAATAGGGTCTCAAAATAAAAATCTTTACCAATAGTTCCACTTGCTATAAAACCACGTGTATTGGTTGAAATGCGTTGCGATTTAGTTGTGTCATAAGAAGCAGCACCAACCTCAACATTCAATAAGGGATCAACTTTAAATTCATACTTTCCTGTTTTTGATTTTATATGAATTAAATGGTCAAAAAAGAATTTACTAATAGCAATATCATCCGAAATGTATTTGAATATTTTATAAGACGTATCACCTACAAATTCATACTTCCTATTAAAAAAGGGAATGTAGGGCTGTATACTAGAGTGAATTTGTTCAGAATCTAAACGTGCTAATTGTTTTTGAGTAAGGTTATTAAAAAAGTATTCGTTGGGTAAATTGTAAAATTGCGATTTTAAGGACCCGGTTGTAAGGAGTAGGATATAAGGCAAAAGGCAAATGCACCTAAACGATTGAATTTTTATTTTATGTAAAACGGTCACTTATTGTTTAGTTTTGCCTTAATACTTACTACTTATTCTTACCAAGCTTTAACGCCTTCTTTATTTTTAAAATCATCGTACACTTGTTTGATGCCTTCCGGTAATTCAATTTTATGTTTCCATCCTAAAGAATGTAAGTAAGACACATCCATTAATTTTCTTGGCGTACCATCTGGTTTTGTTAAGTCGTGAACGATTTCGCCCGAATATCCAACAATATCTTTTATTAACAAAGCTAAATCTTTTATCGTTAAGTCTGTTCCTGACCCAATATTTACAAATTGCTCTCCGTCATAGGTATTCATTAAAAACACACAAGCGTCTCCTAAATCATCGGCATGTAAAAATTCGCGCATAGGCGTTCCGGTTCCCCACATTTCTACTGAAGGTAAATTATTTTCTTTAGCGTCATGAAATTTTCTAATTAACGCGGGTAAGACATGGGAATTGTTTAAATTATAATTATCATTTGGCCCATACATATTAGTTGGCATTACCGAAATAAAATTACAACCATACTGGCGTTTATAGCTTTCGCACATTTTGATGCCTGCTATTTTCGCAATAGCGTAAGGCTCGTTAGTTTCTTCTAATAAACCAGTTAATAGATATTCTTCTTTCAATGGCTGATGAGCCATTTTAGGATAGATGCAAGAGCTTCCTAAAAACATTAATTTTTTTACGCCATTTACATAAGAATTATGAATCACATTGTTTTGAATCATTAAGTTCTCATAAATAAAATCTGCTCTATAAAGATTGTTTGCTTGTATGCCTCCTACTTTAGCAGCCGCTAAAAAAACGTATTCAGGTTTTTCTGTAGCAAAAAACTCACTCACAGCTTGTGAGTTACGTAAATCTAATTCTTTAGAAGTTTTAGTAATGATATTAGTATATCCTTTACTTTGTAGGTTTCGCATAATGGCAGAACCTACCATTCCTCGGTGCCCTGCTATGTATATTTTAGAAGATACTTCCATTTCGTTAAATTTTATAGTATCAATGTTCAATTTTTAATATTGAACAACTAACGTTGAAAATGGATAATTTCCATTTTTATTTAATGTTGTTTTTAAAAAGCCCCCGAATCATCGGAGGCTTAAAATTCTATTCCTTGTAGTTTAATATTTTATGGCCGCCTTCTAACAAATATTTGTCGCGTTTGAATATTTCAACATCAGAAGCTACCATTTCTTTGCAAAGTTCTGCAACTGTATACGTTGGCGTCCAACCCATTTGTATTTTTGCTTTAGTGGCATCTCCAACTAGTAATTCAACCTCAGCTGGGCGGTAATATTTAGGATCAATTTCAACTAACACTTTGCCTGTTGCTGCATCGATTCCTTTTTCGTTTTCCGCTTTACCTTCCCATTTTAATGTAATACCAACTTCGGCAAAAGACATATTAATAAAATCTCTTACTGTAATCTTAATTCCAGTAGCTAATACGTAATCTTCTGCCACATCTTGTTGTAACATACGCCACATACCTTCTACGTAATCTTTTGCATGACCCCAATCTCTTTCAGAATCAATATTTCCCATAAATAATTTTTCTTGCAAGCCTAAACTAATTTTAGCGGCAGCTCGAGTAATTTTACGAGTCACAAATGTTTCTCCACGTAAGGGGCTTTCGTGATTAAACAAAATACCATTACAAGCAAACATTCCGTATGCTTCACGGTAATTTTTAGTAATCCAAAAAGCATATAATTTAGCTACTCCATAAGGGCTACGAGGATAAAAAGGTGTTGTTTCTTTTTGAGGGACTTCTTGCACTAAACCATATAGTTCAGAAGTAGATGCTTGATAAAAACGTGTTTTCTTCTCTAAACCTAAAATACGAATCGCTTCTAAAATTCTTAGTGTTCCAATACCATCTGCATTTGCTGTATATTCAGGAGTATCAAAACTTACTTTTACATGTGACATAGCCGCTAAATTGTAAATTTCGTCTGGTTGTACTTCTTGTACAATTCTAATTAAATTGGTGCTATCTGTTAAATCGCCATGATGTAACTTAAAATTCACATGTTTTTCGTGTTGATCTTGGTACAAGTGATCTATTCTGTCTGTATTAAATAGAGAACTCCTACGTTTAACACCATGTACTGTATACCCTTTGCTTAAAAGCAATTCAGAAAGGTAAGCTCCGTCCTGACCTGTTACTCCTGTAATTAATGCTACTTTACCCATATTTTATGTTATAGAATAGCAATATTACGAAAAATTAACGAAAAAATGATGCGATTTTTAGGCTATTAAACGTTTGATAAACGAAGTTTTTTAATAGCTTTGCTAACCTAAATCAATTAGAATGAAAACTACATTTAGCAAACAAAATTATCAAATCTTTATTGGAGGAATTGTGTTAATTATACTTGGTTATTTATTAATGATTGGTGGCGGTAGCGAAGATCCTAATGTTTTTAATCCAGCTATTTTTGATACACAGCGTATTACAATTGCGCCAATGGTTTGTTTGTTAGGTTTTGTAACGATTATAGTTGCCATTATGTGGCGTCCTAAAACTAAAAACGAAGAGGTTTAATTCTTCTTTTCACCTTTATTTTCATGACTTATTTTGAAGCGTTAATTATTGCCATTATTGAAGGCTTAACTGAGTTTTTGCCAATTTCATCAACTGGGCACATGATGATTGCAACCGCTGTATTGGGTATTAAAGCAACTCCATTTGTTAAATTGTTTACCATTGCCATTCAGTTAGGTGCTATTTTATCGGTAGTCGTTTTATATTTTAAACGTTTTTTTAAGTCAATTGATTTCTATTTAAAATTGGTGGTGGCTTTTATTCCCGCAGCTATTTTCGGAATTTTATTAGGTGATTATATTGATGCCGCTTTAGAAAACTTAATGGGTGTTGCTGTTGCCTTATTTATTGGAGGTATTATTTTATTGTTTGTAGATAAATGGTTTAAGAACAATAATCAAGATGATGAAAAAGATATTACGTATTCAAAAGCCTTAAAAGTTGGCTTATTCCAATGCTTAGCCATGTGGCCAGGAATGAGCAGAAGTGCTTGCACAATCATTGGTGGTATGACTCAAGGATTAACGAGAAAAAATGCCGCTGAGTTTTCATTTTTTTTAGCAGTCCCAACTATGTTTGCAGCAACAGCAAAAAAATTATTGGATTTTTATAAAGAAGGCATTACACTAAACGGACAAGAAATAAATATCTTGGTTTTTGGCAACGTAATTGCGTTTATTGTAGCTCTTATAGCAATTAAATCCTTTATCGGTTTCTTAAATAAGTACGGATTTAAAGGCTTTGGATGGTATCGTATTATTGTTGGCGCTATTTTAATTGTGTTGTTTCTATTGCATATTCCAATAGAAATTATTTAAAAAAATAAACATATAGTGCTCAAATTGAAGCGATGCTTCAAAGTGTAATGCAATAATTCTCAAAACTATGTGCCTATGTGGTTAAAAAAACCTAAGATAAATCTTAGTACGGAATAATAGCAATTCCAATAGAAAAAGGATTAATTCCTTTTGGTCCTCTATCAGTAAATACTTCGCTAAAATAATAACTTGCTGTTAAGCACACTTGCTCCACGCCTATTCTAAAAACAAGGCCATAACGCAATGGATTTACATTTTTGATATTATAAAGTCGAACACGACCATCTGCATCATCGCTCTTTTTAAAATTAGAAATTACATAGCCTACTTTCGCTCCCAACATCATTTTAAATATGGTGGTTGTTTTAGTTCTAAACCTCAACTCTAATGGTATTTCAAAACTTCGCTCATTATATCGATTAGCAATATAGGGTATTGTTTTCGGTTCCAAAACGGTTGTAATATCTTGGTTGTTGGTACTATCTAATTGATATACAAAATTGGCATTTGAGCTATAATTATGGCTATAAAAACCTAGGCCATATCCAAAACTAAAATTAGAACTTCCTAAAGGTTTGTCAAACAAAGTATAAAAACCAAACCCAATACATTTCCAATCGGTTTTAATGTTTGATGGAGCTCCCAACCAACTAGTATAATTAGCTTCAAAAATTAATCGGTCTTTAGGATCAGATTTATAATTTTTAAGGTCAAATTCTGAGGCTAGCTTTTTCAGTTTAGATGTGTCTTTTTGTGCTTGGATGCTAAAACAACAAAGTATTAAAAAACATATAGAGCTATAGATTCGTTTTTTCATTCGGGTTACCAAAAGTAATGGCTTTTTAGCAGATAAAAAAACAAATATAAGCCCGTCGTAGTTGAGCCTATTTTCCGTACTTTTGTAGTCCAAATTTTAATTATGGCTAAAGCAGGTCCAATTGTTTGTTCGTTTTGCGGGCGAGATAAAAAAGAAGTAAAAGTGTTGATTGCAGGTGTTACGGGTCACATTTGTGATGTATGTATTTCGCAGGCATTTAAAATTGTGAGTGAAGAAGCAGGAGTTCAAGGTAACCAACAAGTGCAACATGCCTTAACAGTATTAAAACCTCATGCTATTAAAAAGCATTTGGATGAATATATTATTGGCCAAGATGAAGCAAAAAAAATATTAAGTGTTGCTGTTTATAATCATTTTAAACGTATTGCTCATGTTAGCGATTCAAAAGAAGAAATTGAAATAGATAAATCAAATGTGATTTTAGTTGGCGAAACCGGAACTGGAAAAACATTAATGGCTCGTACCATTGCTAAATTATTAAATGTTCCTTTTTGTATTGCAGATGCTACGGTTTTAACGGAGGCTGGTTATGTTGGTGAAGATGTTGAAAATGTATTAACGCGTTTATTACAAGCTGCCGATTATGATGTGCCAAGTGCAGAGCGTGGCATTGTGTTTATTGATGAGATTGATAAAATTGCTCGTAAAAGTGATAATCCTTCTATAACACGTGATGTAAGTGGCGAAGGTGTACAACAAGCTATGTTAAAATTATTAGAAGGCTCCGTGGTTAATGTGCCACCACAAGGTGGTCGAAAACATCCTGATGCCAAAATGATACAAGTAAACACTAAAAATATTTTATTTATTTGTGGTGGTGCTTTTGATGGTATTGATAAAAAAATTGCCCAACGATTAAACACACAAGCGGTTGGTTACTCCGCGTCTGTAGCTAAAGAAGAAATTGATAAAGCTAATTTATTGCAATATGTTTCTCCTCAAGATTTAAAATCATTTGGGTTAATTCCTGAATTAATTGGGCGTTTACCTGTGTTAACCTATTTAAAGCCATTAGATAAAGTAACGCTTCGTTCTATTTTAACAGACCCTAAAAATGCGTTGATTAAACAATATAAGCATTTGTTTAAAATGGAAGGCATTAAATTAGAATTTGATGAAGATGTTTTAAATTTAATTGTTGATAAGGCTTTAGAGTTTAAGCTTGGTGCTCGTGGTTTACGTGGTATTTGTGAATCTATTATGGTAGACTTTATGTTTGATGCCCCTAGCGACGAAAAAGCTCCTAAGAACTTAACCATTACCCTAGATTACGCTTTAGAGAAATTAAAAAGTGCGAGGTTAACGCAGTTGCATGTGGCTTAATACCTACTACTGCTTAATTACTTTTTTGTTCCCTCAAATACTTTAAATATTAAAGCCCCGAAAATTTATCGTGGCTTTAATAATAATACAACCTTTGATATTAAAAACACGTGGTAAAGGCAAAGTAAATGTATTTCCAAGCGATTTACCATCGGTTTATACAACTACACTTTAGTGGCCGATAGAAAAGTAGTTGATAGTAAAAGAATAGTTTCCTTCTCGACTATCACTTCGACTCCGCTCAGCATGACAGCTCGAAGTGACAAAAAATAAAAAAGCCCGCTCATCATACGATAGCGGGCTTTTTAGGTTGTAATACTTAGATAACTATTTCGTCTAAATCTTTATTTAAAAAGTGATATTCCATAAACGCATAACTATCAGATTTGATGATCTTAACCCATTGTTTGTTTTCAAAATACCATTTCCATTGTTTGCTTCTTAAAAAACCACCTTGTTTTAAAAAGCCTTCAATATAAGGATGTACGCAAAGCGTTATGTTTTTAGCCGATTGTTCTTTAACTATAAAACGCAATGCATTTTCAATCGTTTCAACAAATAAAATACTTGGTTGCACTTTACCACTACCATTACAGCTAGGGCAAGTTTCTAATACTTCTACATTAACCTCGGGGCGTAAACGCTGACGAGTAATTTGAATTAATCCAAATTTACTTGGAGGCAAAATATTGTGTCGGGCTCTATCCGACTTCATTTCTTCTTTTAATTTATCAAACAGTATTTTTCTGTTCTCTGCATTATGTAAATCAATAAAGTCAATAACAATAATGCCACCCATATCACGTAAACGTAACTGACGAGCTACCTCAACAGCTGCTTCTAAATTTACTTCAAGCGCGTTTTCTTCTTGCGATCTGTCGCTTTTTGAACGGTTACCACTATTAACATCAAATACGTGTAAAGCTTCGGTGTGCTCTACAACTAAGTAAGCACCACTTTTCATAAACACCGATTTGCCAAACAACGATTTTATTTGACGATCAATTCCGAAATTATCAAAAATAGGAACCTTCCCAGTGTAATGTTTTAAAATATCAACTTTATCAGGAGAGATGGTTTTGATATACGATTTTAAATCATCGTATACAGCTTCGCTATTTACATGAATAGCATTAAACGACGCATTTAAAAAATCTCTTAAAATAGCATTCGTTCTGTCAACTTCTCCTAACAATTTAAATGGTGGTTCGGCAGTTTGCAGTGCCTTAAAACATTCATCCCACTTCGATACTAAATCAGCTACGTCCCCTTCAATATCCGACACAGATTTACCTTCGGCAACTGTTCTAATAATAACACCAAAGTTTTTTGGCTTAATGCTTTGCATCAACGCTTTTAATCTGCTTTTTTCTTCGCTGCTTCTAATTTTTGAAGACACCGAAATTTTATCAGAAAAAGGAATTAAGACAATGTATCGTCCTGCAATCGAAATTTCTGTGGTAACTCTAGGGCCTTTTGCTGAAATTGGTTCTTTAGCAACTTGCACTAAAATGTATTGTCCCGATTTTACAGCCTCGTTAATTTTTCCATCTTTATTGATGTCTCCTTCATTTTTAAAGTACATTAAGTTACTTACATTCTGTTTACCAGAACGAACAGCATCAACGTATTTCATTAATGAATTGGCCTGTGGGCCTAAATCTAAATAATGCAAAAATGCATCTTTCTCGTATCCTACATCTATAAAGGCAGCGTTAAGTCCGGTCATTACCTTTTTAACTTTACCTAGGTAGATATCGCCTACCGAAAATTTAATGTTATTTTTTTCTTTATGAAGTTCTATCAAACGTTTATCGTTCAATAGTCCTATAACAACTTCGTTAGGCGTAGAATTTATTACTAGTTCTACATTCACCTTTTAATATTTTAATTTATATATAATAACGTTATTTATTGCACAACAAACCGATTAAAGTTTTAGCAAACAATAACATACACAAATAACACAAACGGTAAGCATCTAATAGCTTCCCGTTTGTGTGTAATCATTTCAGAAAATCTAATTAGCTAGGCGCTAATTATTTTTTCTTGTGACGGTTTTTTCTCAAACGTTTTTTGCGTTTGTGTGTCGCCATCTTATGTCTTTTTCTTTTCTTTCCGCTTGGCATAATCCTTAGGTTTTAAAAAATTTATATTAGGTTAATTATTTATTTTTTTAGTTGTTCAATATATTTTAGTACTTCTTGCTTAGCCATGGCATCTTCTGTTACACTGGCATACTTTTCAAGCATTTCAATTGTTTTTGCTTTTTGTCCTTGTTGTTCGTATGCATCTGCTAAATGTAAATACGCTTCAATGTATAAAGGGTCAATTCTTAATACATGTTCAAAACGTTTAATGGCTTTGTCCCACTGCTGAGATTTAACAGAGAAAAACGCAAACGTCAATTGAAGTTTCACATTATTACTATCTGTTTTTTCAACATCTCGTAACATGCCAATTCCTTTCATGGGGTCTGTGCCTTCTTCTACAAAACAAGCAGCTAACTGAATTTTAGCATCTACGTTTTTAGCATCTTTATCCACAGCTTTTTGGTAACAACGCATCGCACTTTGATACAAAGTAGGAATTTCATTGTTATCTTTTGTAAAACGAACAGCATAGTAATAACGGTCTCCCGCTTTATTATACGCTAAAGAAGTTTGACTTCTTTGAGCAATTTGTTCTACAAAATAAGCCGCAAAATCTGGTCTTTTTTGTTTATCCCAAAACTGCACTACAGGTATAAAAGCAGTATCTACTTTTGAAGCTTTAGCTGTATTAACTAATGCATCATAGGCCGTTTTTTCTTCTGCCTTTAGTGATTTAGTGGCCATGGTCATAAATGTTTCAAGACTTGCTACTTCTGTAGTTTTTTCCATCGCATTCACCTTGGTTTCCAATTTACCTTGTTGTGTTTTTGGTGCAAGAAATAAAAGAACGAATAAAACAGCAGCTGTTATTAATAACCCAATCTGTGTTTTACGAATTAATGTCATTATTCAACTTGTTTATTATCTAATGGTTCAGCAACTTTTACGTTTTTCTTTACGCGTTCACTAAATGTTTTAGCGGGTTTAAATGCCGGAATAAAATGTGCGGGGATAATAACAGTTGTATTTTTTGAAATATTACGTCCCACTTTTTCGGCGCGCTTTTTTACTACAAAAGTACCAAATCCGCGTAAATACACATTTTTTCCTTCAGTCATTGAAGTACGAATAGATTTCATGAATGCTTCCACGGTTGTTTGCACAACTATCTTTTCGATGCCTGTCTTTTCTGAAATTTCGTTTACTATGTCTGCTTTAGTCATTTACAAAATATTTATAATCAACGATTTAAAATTAAAAATCGGGCTGCAAAGATATGCTTTTTATTGTAAATCAAAAATTTAGAGCAATTTTTTTGAAAATTTTATTCAAATTCCAGTTTTCAGATAATTAGGCGATTTTTCTAAAAAGAGAGAATTTTAGTACAAATACGAGCGGTATTCGCATTATTTTTTCCATTTTATAAGTATATTAGCAGTCTGTATCATTATGAAGGATTTGTTTACTTACCTAAAATCAAAAGCGTTTTTTAAACATTTAGCCTTAGCTACTATTAGCTTGGTTTTTGTTTTATGGGCTTTATTTAAATTCTTGGGAGTTTACACTCATCATGGCGAAACCGCAGAAGTGCCTGATTTTAGTGGGAAAGTTATTTCAGAACTTGATAATTTTGTAAAGGATAAAAACGTTGGTTACGTTATTATAGATAGTGTATATGACCCTAAAGAAAAGCCTGGAATTGTAATTAAGCAGGATCCTGAGGCAAAATCGATGGTAAAACACAATAGAATTATCTATTTATACGTTACTAGTACGCAAGCTCCACAAATGGCAATGCCAAAACTAGTTGATAGAAGTACACGACAAGCGGTATTTATGATTGAAAGTTATGGTCTTAGGGTAGGGAACGTGACAGAAATTGCTGGCGATTGTAATGGATGTGTGCTAAAACAGTTTTTTGCTGGAAAAGAAATTATGCCAGGGGATGACGTTAAAAAGGGAAGTAAAATAGATTTAGTAGTAGGTAAAAAAGATAATGGTTATACGGCAGCTACAATAGATTCCTCTAGCACAGCTGATCCTGACCCCGAATAAAATTAATAATGAGTTTAAATAAATATATTTTAGGAATTACTGTTTTGCTTTTAATAAGCGCAACAACCCATGCTCAAGAACAGTTACATCCTTTAAGTGGCAATGCTAATTTGTCTACTATTATAAATAACGCTACTCAAGCAAGTAAAACTAATAGTTTAAGCTCTATCTATCTGCCATTTTTTGATGATTTTTCATATGCTTATAAGTCTCCTTATCCCTCTGCTAATAATTGGGCAGACTCTAATGTTTATGTTAATACAGGTTTTGCGATTGCACCTATATCTTTAGGCGTTGGTACCTTTGACGGTTTAAATAAAAAAGGCTATCCATATAATTTAAACGCGGCGGTTAACGTTTCTGTTTCGGCTGATACCTTAAAATCATTAGCAATTCATTTAGATTCTATACCAACTTCTAATCCGCTCGTGTATAAAAAGTATTCTCCTAGTGATAGTATTGCTTTAACGTTTTATTATCAAGCTGAAGGTTTTGGTGAAGCGCCAGAGCCTAATGATTCATTATGTTTAGATTTCTATAAACCAAAACAAAGTAAATGGGCAAAGGTATGGGGTAAGGCTGGCTATAACCCAAGCGCTACTGATACAAATTTTTATAGAGTAAGAATTCCTATTAAAGACACCGCTTATTTTCATGATGGATTTCGTTTCAGATTTAGAAATAAAGCCACTACAAGTGGTAGTTTGGATCATTGGAATGTTGATTATGTGCAAGTAAAAGATTACTATTATTTTGATGACACCCTATTGAATGATGCGGGGTTTGTTTACAAACCAAGTTCGTTTTTAAAAAATTATTCTGTGATGCCTTACCGTCAGTATAACCAATCATTAGAAATGGCAACGGGTTTTACAAATTATCTCAGAAACAACTTTAACATTCCTAAATTTTCGGTGTATAACTATACTATTACTCAGGGGCCTACTCCTATCCTTGTTCCAACAGATGCTTATGGAACCTTTCCAAACCCAGGATTTTTACCATTTAAAAATAACGGTTATTACTCTGGTGGCACCAACAGTGCGGCGCATCCTGTTTTTTCAGCAACGGGGACTCCCTTTCCTACTCCTCCATTTACTGATTCTACTTACTTTACAATTAAACACTCACTTACAACCCCTGCTGATGTCAAAAATGAGAATGATACTATTGTTCATGTTCAACGTTTTTCCAATTACTATGCATACGACGATGGTAGTGCTGAACAAGGTTATTATTTAAATACCTATGGAGCTAAAATAGCATTACGCTTTACTCTAAATGTGCCTGATACAT